>NZ_JBIRCY010000083.1:0-26108 GCF_044326205.1 Mesorhizobium sp. IMUNJ 23232 | reverse complement strand
TCTTCTGCAAGCTCAAGGAGTTCAAGCGCATCGCCATGCGCGCTGACAAAACCGACATCTCCTTCGCCGCAATCATCCATCTCGCCGCCGCAGTCTTAAACTCGCGATGAATCTCAACAGGCCTTAGCTGATCAAAACAGCGCTCGAATGGCTCATGCTGCCGCCTCACGGCGACAACGGGCGCTTTGCGTTCGGTAAGACCGTTCTCAACCCTCTCCTGGCGATACCCAAGCGCCAGGATGACATTCTGTTCGCTCGGACTGATGTGATCGCAGATCCGGCGGTTGACCGATCTCTTCCCAGTGCTCTCTCCGGATCCGCAGGGTTGCCTTGGCAACTCGGCATGAGTCGAGAATGCTTGCGGTCCATCGTATTCCGTAGCAGAGCCGAATTCGACCTTAAGACCTGCGGTCGAGCCGGGCCACAAGGCGGTCTCCTGCCCACTGAATGCCGCAAACCATAATGATCAGGACAATTACAACCGCAATCATGACCGTGGTTTCAAACCGCTGGTAGCCGTAGCGGATCGCAAGATCCCCGAGGCCGCCAGCCCCAATGGCACCGGCCATTGCCGAGGCTCCCACCAGTGTTACCAAGGTGACGGTGAATCCAGCCACGATTCCCGGCAGGGCCTCCGGCACCAGCACCTCGCGGATGATCGTCCAGCGATTGCCGCCCATGGCGCGCGCCGCTTCGATCAAGCCGTGGTCGACCTCGCGAAGCGATACTTCGGCGATACGGGCGTAGTAGGGTGTCGCCGCGATGGACAGCGGCACGATCGCGGCCCATGTCCCGATCGAGGTGCCGACGATCAAGCGCGTCACCGGGATCAGCGCGACCAGCAGGATGATGAAAGGCACCGATCGAAAGCCGTTGACCACGGCTGCAAGCGCGCGGTTGACCCAGAGATTTTCAGCGATGCCGCCGCGATCGGTCGCCACCAGCGCAAGGCCCAGCGGCAGACCGAAGATGAGCGAGATCAGGCCGGAAGCGGCCGTCATCAGCACGGTTTCCCGGATGGATCGCAGCAGCAGCTCAAACAGAATCGGCGACATAGCCAAGCACCTCCACGCGCGCACCACGGTCACTTAGAAAATCTGTCGCATCGGCGAGATAGCGCTCATTGTCTCGCGACAAGGCGACGAACAGCGTTCCCACGGGTTCGCCCTGGATATGATCCACGCCACCGTGGACCAGCCGGAACGATCCAGGCAGAGCCGCTACGAGATCCGACAGAAGCGGAGCGCGCGCGGCGTCGCCGGCCACGTCGATCCTGACGATCGCCTCGCCACTGCCGGCCGGTGACAGGCGGGCGGCGATTTCGGCCGGCAGTTGCGGCCGGATCGCGCCGAGCAGCCGCTTGGTGATGTCGGAAGCGGGATTGGCAAAGACCGACCAGACGGGGCCTTGCTCGACGATGCGGCCTGCATCGAGAACCGCGACGCGGTCGGCTATCGACCGGATCACTTCCATCTCATGAGTGATCAGCAGGATGGTGAGACCCAACTGGCGGTTGATGTCCTTCAGCAGAGCAAGAATCGAACGCGTGGTCTCGGGGTCGAGCGCGGAAGTGGCCTCGTCGGACAGCAGCAGGGCCGGCCGTGCCGCCAAGGCGCGGGCAATGCCCACGCGCTGCTTCTGACCGCCGGACAGCGAGGACGGGTAGGACCTTGCCTTTTCCGAAAGGCCGACAAGGTCGAGCAGTTCGGCGGCGCGCTTCAGGCGCTCCGTCTTCGGTCGGCCCTCGATTTTCAGCGGCAGCGCCACGTTCTCTTCGACGGTCTTGGCCGAGAGCAGGTTGAAATGCTGGAAGATCATGCCGATGCGCCGCCGCAGCGGCTGCAGTTCGCGCTCGCGCAGACGGCTGATCTCGCGGCCTTCGATGAAGACCTCGCCGGAATCAGGCCGCTCCAGTCCGTTGAGGCAGCGGATGAGCGTCGATTTGCCGGCGCCGCTGCGGCCGATGATGCCGAGAATCTCGCCCTTCTGGACGCTGAGCGAAATCCCGTCCAGCGCCGCCGTATTGCCGAAGCGGCGCTTTAGATCGACGAGCCTAACGACATCGGCGGCCCTGTCTGGAGCGATCGCGCGGGCGCCGCTCCGAAGCGTGGTCGTGTCGACAGTCTGGTTCACAATCGCTCGATGCCTTGCTCTAACAATGCCACGAACGGCCCGCGCCACAGGCGCGAGCCGTCTTGCATGGGTTTCGAAATGCTTAATCGCGGATCAGTAGGCGCTAATGCCCGTTCCCTTGTACACCTTGTCGAACTCGGCCTTCACCGTTTCGTTCTGATAGGAGGCGACCAGCGTCTTCACCCAAGGCTCGTTCTCACTACCGATCTTGACCGCGATGAAGTTGCGATACGGGTTGTCTTCGATCTTCTCCTGTGCGATGCGATTCTCCGGGGTCAGGCCGCTCTTCAGCGCCCAGTCGGTATTCACCACCGCGGCGTCGAGATCTTCGATCGCGCGCCCAACCACACCAGCGTCGAGTTCCTTGATGGTGACGTTCTTCGGATTCTCGACGATGTCGATCGTGGTGGCGAGGATGCCGGTGCCGTCTTTTAGTTTGATCACGTCCTGGTCTTGCAGAACCCGCAGCGCACGGCCTTCATTCGATGGATCATTGGGCACGCCGATCACCGCACCCTCGGGAAGGTCGGCGAGCTTGGAGAATTTCTTGGAGTAGAGGCCGATCGGCCAGACTCCAGTGTAGCCGACCGGGACGATGTGGTAGCCCTGCGTCTTGATCTGGTTTTCCAGATACGGAAGGTGCTGGAAGGCATTGGCGTCGATCTCGCCACGTTCCAGCGCCTCGTTTGGCTGAGTGTAGTCGTTGAAGACGACCGTCTCGATGGTCAGGCCGAGTTCGGCGGCCTGCGCGGTGACGACGCGCCAGACGTCCTCGTCCTCGCCGCTGATGATCCCAACTTTGATGGCCTTCTTGTCTTCGGCAAACGACAGCGTGGGAGCGGCCAGGCCGACGAGTGCCACGGCCGATGCAAAGATGACGGCCAAGGCGGCGCGGCGCGTCGGCAAGAGGGCGTGGAGCGTGTATTTTTGCACTTCGGACATAGTAGTTTCCTTGCGAATTTCCTGAAACGAATTGGTGGCTGCATCTCTTGCGCAACACTGATCCCATCATCGGGAATGCCCAGTAATTCGGCAAAGGATTGGTTTGCCTGCACAGAGCATAGGCAGGAAAACTATCTCAATTAATTCGCGGGCAGGGGCAGAACGGCCTACGCCTTCGCAGTTGCGAACAGAAACCGAAATTCGGTTGGCCGCCCTTCGCGCCGCGCGCGCTGCGCTAAAGTCGATGATGCGGCCGAACATGCGTCCGATTGCACTTGATGCGTTGATGGAGGGGCCTCACAAGAACTCGATGACACCCTAACTAGCGTCGTGCCTCAGGTCTCCATGGTGGCGTGGGGAGGCTGGGATTTCGCGATTGCTACGAGGCGCTTCGACGATTTGGCAGGCTAACGCAGGTGCCAGCTTGCGGTCGCCGGCCGGAAGCCCAATGTTGATGCGTTGCATTGGTTGCTCACAATAGGTGAAAAATTGCCATGGTCCGAACCGGACTTGCCTTTCTGTGACAGCGCCTTCTAGAGTTCGGGCAGGATCGTGAAGAGGTCACCGACGAGGCCGTAGTCGGCCCTGGAATATCGGCGCCTCCTCGTCCTTGTTGATGGCGACGATGACCTTGGAATCCTTCAAGCCGGCGTAGCCCGATCCTTAGAATGCGGACGCGAGACGAACCGTTCAGTCAGATGACCGCCTCTTCCAAAAACGGCTCGTTTCGTTCGATCCGTTCGTAACTGAACGGCGAAAGGTCGAAGCTCTGGAACGCGCCGTGCAGGATGAGCTCCGACACGCCGCGTCCGGTGGCCGGCGATTGCTGCAGGCCGTGGCCCGAAAAGCCATTGGCGAACATGAAGTTCGTCACCCGGGGATGGAATCCGATGATGCCGTTGTGGTCGAGCATGTTGTATTCATAGTGGCCCGTCCACGATGTCTGGACGCGCAGCGCATCGAAGCTCGGGATCCGGTGGTAGAGCGCCGGCCAGATATAGTCGTCGAACTCCTCGTGGTGCATGTCGAAGTCGTCGTAGTCGGCAGGTCCATCGTTCTGCGGCGTGTTACCTGTGAGGAAGAGTTCTCCCTCGGGACGGACGAAAGTGCCCGACAGATCGATCACATTGGGCATCCTGCCGGGGATCGGCGTCGCGCTGGAAAAGACGAAGCTGTAGCGTTTATAGGGCCGCACCGGGATCGACAGGCCGGCCATGTCGCAGATTTGCTGCGCGCGCGGGCCGGCAGCGTTGACGAGCGTGCCGCAAGCGATCGTCTCGCCGGTGGCCAGCCTGACCGAGGCAACGCGGTCGCCGTCGAGGTCGAGCGCGGTGACGGCGTTGTTGATATATTCGACGCCATTGGCACGGGCGGCGCGCCGGAAACCGTTGAGCAGGCCCATGGAATCGAACCAGCCTTCGTCGCGCGAACCCCAGGAGCCGCCGCCGAGATCCTCGACATTGATCCAGGGAAAGCGCTCCTTCAGCGGCCCGGGCTCGAGGAAGACGGTGCCGGCGCCGAGGCTTTGCTGAAGCTCGACGCGCCCCTTGGCCGCATCAACGCCTTCGGGTGAGCAGCAATAGAGATAGCCGTGCTCCTTGAAGCCGAGGTCAGGCGCGGGTTCGCCCGGAAAGGCAAAACCCATCCGCTCCGGAAAACTGCGGATCATCTCGATGCCGAACTGGCTGATCTTGACGTTGATCGGGTTGGAATATTGCTGGCGGATGGCGCTGGTCGACAGCGCGGTGGAGGAGAACTCGTAGGTGCTGTCGCGCTCGACGACGAGCACGGAGGCGGACTTTGCACCGAGCTCGAGGCTCAGCCAATAGGCGGTCGAGGAGCCGACGGCGGCACCGCCGACGATCACGATATCATAGGAGGAATGGAGCGGGGCTTTGTAGGGAGGGATCGCCACGGCGAGGCTTTCTGTCAGGATTTGAACGAGGCGATCAGCGCGTCGGAACCGCGGGCAAGTAGTCCGAGATCGGCTCCGACGGCGACCATGGTGAAGCCATCGGCGAGATAGCGGTCCGCATCCGCCTTGACGGGGGCGAGGATGCCAGATGCCTTGCCGACCGATCCTGCTGCCTCGCGCACCGACGCGATGGCTTCCTGCACATGCGCCGCGTTGGGGTTGCCCATGGCGCCCATATTGGTAGACAGGTCGCCGGGACCGACGAAGAGGACGTCGACACCCTCGACCGCCGCGATTTCCGCGGCATTGGCGACGGCCGTCTCGTCCTCGATCTGCAGGACGACCAGCCGCTGATCTCGCGCATTCGCGTGATAGTCCTTGATGCGGCCAAAGGCATTGGCGCGGTGGCCGACCGAGAAGCCGCGAATGCCGCCATAGGGCGCATAGGTCATGGCGGAAACGATGGCGCGCGCCTGGCCCGCGCTGCGCACATTCGGGATCATCAGGCTGCGCGCGCCGATATCCATCGCCTGCTTGATCAGGTTGGCGTCGTCGGAGGGCAGCCGCACCACCGCCTCGCAGGGAAATGCGGCGGCGACCTGCAACTGCGCCATGATGGTCAGGAGATGGTTCGGGCTGTGTTCGCCGTCGATCAGGATCCAGCCGGCGCCCGAGCCGGCGACGATTTCCGTGGTCAGCGCCGAGCCGAGCGAGCACCAGATGCCGATGTGCGCCTTGCCGGCCTGGAGTGCTGATTTCAGCGAGTTTGGCTTTTCCTGCATTGGCTGACCTCGCAATCGGAATCTGCATTGAAATTTGTATGATGTCCTATATCATATGGCCGCATCGAGCCGCAAGACTTGTTTGAAGGAGCGCGCATGAAGATCGGTTTCATAGGGCTGGGCGTGATGGGCGCGCCGATGGCGCGCAATCTAGCGGCGGCTGGCCATCAGATCGTGACCACGCTCAATCGCTCGCCGTGCCCCGCGGGACTGGACGCCAGGGTTGTCGGCACGCCTGCCGATGTCGCACGCGATGTGGACGTGTTGATCACCATCCTGCCGGATACGCCGGATGTCGAACGCGTGCTGCTTGGCGAAAATGGCGTGCTCTCTGGCGTTTCGAAGGGCGCGCTGGTCATCGACATGAGTTCGATCAGCCCGATCGCCACGCAGCGTTTTGCCAAGACCTTCAACGACAAGGGCGTCGAATATCTCGATGCGCCGGTTTCGGGCGGCGAGGTCGGGGCAAAGGCGGCAAGCCTGACGATCATGGTCGGTGGACCGCAGGCATCTTTCGACCGTGCGCTGCCGATCTTCGAGAGGCTCGGCAAGAACATCACGCTGGTCGGCGTGAAGAATGGCGCCGGGCAGACCTGCAAGATCGCCAACCAGATCATCGTTGCCCTGAACATCGAGGCCGTCGCAGAGGCGCTTGTCTTTGCGAGCAAGGCGGGGTGCGATCCGGCCAAGGTGCGCACCGCGCTGATGGGGGGGTTTGCCGCTTCGCGCATCCTCGAGGTGCATGGCGAGCGCATGATCAAGCGCACCTTCGATCCGGGTTTCCGCATCAGGCTGCACCAGAAGGATCTCGGCCTCGCGCTGGAAAGCGCGCGGGCGCTGGGTGTCGCGCTACCGAACACGGCGACGGCGCAGGAACTGATGAATGCATGCGCCGCGCGCGGCGGCGCGGATGCTGACCACTCGTCGCTGGTGCGGGCGCTCGAACTCCTCAGCGACCATGAACTCGCAAACGGAAGGGACTGAGACGATGCGCGGTAGCGGTAAGGCGGATGTGTTCGTGATGCTGGCCCATCCGGTGGGCCATGCCAAAAGCCCGGGCATGTTCAACGAGTTGTTCGAGGAGAAGGGCCTCGACAGCCTGATGGTGCCGATGAGCTGCAGGCCGGAGGATTTCGACACCTTCTGGGCGGGGCTGACGGCGGCGGAGAATGTCCGGGGCGTCATCATCTCAGTCCCCTACAAGGTGCCGGTCTACCACAAGTGCACGGCCGGCCATGACCGCGCGGTGCGCGTGCAGAGCGCCAATTCGGTCCGCCGGCTACCGGACGGAAGCTGGTACGCCGACAATTTCGACGGCGTCGGCTTCATCGATGCGCTGAAGGCTGCCGGCTATGATTTCAAGAGCAAGAAGGCGCTGCAGGTCGGCGCCGGTGGGGCTGGCGCCTCGATCGCCTACTGCCTCGCCGAGGCGGGTGTCAGCGAGATTCGCCTGAACGACGTCGACCACGGCCGCGCCGAGAACCTTGCCGCGCTGGTGGAAAAAGCTTTCCCGAACTGCCGCATCACCGCCGGCGGCGCCGATCCAACCGGCATGGATCTGGCCGTCAACGCTACCCCGGTCGGCATGCATGCGGGCGATCCCTATCCAATGGACGTGACGAAGCTGACGCCGGCCATGACCGTCGTCGACATTATCATGGAGCCGGCCGAAACGGCATTGCTGAAGAAGGCGAAGGAAGTCGGCTGCAAGGTCCAGCCCGGCCGGCCGATGATGGACTATCAGATGCGCGGCATGGCCGAGTTTTTCGACGTCGAGCGCAAGGACCGCGCCAATGGCTGAGGCCAAAACCGTTATCGTCATCGGCGGAACGTCGGGCATCGGCCGTGCGATTGCCGAGCGCTTTGCCGAGGACGGCACCAACGTTTTCGTTGCCGGCCGCGACAAGGCGAGAGGTGCGGAAGCCGCAAGAGCTTGTCGCGATGCGGGTGCGCCGGCCTCCCGTTTCATCGAGACGGATGTCGCAAACCCCGCTTCCGTCGAAGCGCTGGGCGATGCGGTAAATTCGGAGTTCGGCGTGCCGCATGTTGTCGTGAACTGCGCTGGCATCCTGCAGAGCGGCAAGCGCGTGCTCGACCAGCAGCTCGATGAGGACGAGCGCATATGGCGCGTGAACTATCGCGGCACGCTGCTCGGCTGCCAGGTGTTTGGCAGGCTGATGTCACAGGCGGGTCGCGGCGTCATCCTCAATGTCGGATCCTTGGCGTCCTTCGCGCCGCTGTCGCTGCCGGCCTATACGCCGGGTAAACACGCCGTGCTGGCGCTGACACAGATACTCGCCGCCGAGCTTGGCCCAAGCGGCGTGCGCGTCAATGCGGTCGCCCCCGGCTACACGCTGTCCGACGGCCTCAAGGCGCGGATCGAAAAGGGCGAGCGCAACCCCGATGCCATCAAGGCAACGACGGCGCTCAAGCGTTTCGTCGAGCCGCGCGACGTGGCCGAAGTCGCGCTCTTCCTCTGCTCGGAGCGTGCCGGCTCCATCACCGGCGTCACGCTCCCGGTAGATGCCGGCTGGCTCGTCCAGGCGCCCTACGCCCAGTACCTCCAGGGCAACCCCATTCGTCAGTGACGGAGACCAGCATGAGCGACATAAGACGCTTCGATTTCGATACGCGCATCCATCATGGCGTGATCCACAATGGCACTCTCTATCTGACGGGCCAAGTGGCCGAGCCCGGCCAGTCTGCCGCCGACCAGATGCGCGAGGTCCTCGGTAAGATCGACGCGCTGCTTTCCAAGGCGGGGACCGACAAGACACGCATCCTGCATGTCCAGATGTGGCTCGACGACATCCGCGACTTCGCCGAGGTCAATGTCGTCTGGGACACCTGGATGCCGAAGGAGCATGCGCCGGCGCGCTCGTCGGGCGAAGGCCGCATGGCCAGGTCCGGCATGCTGGTCGAGCTGATCGTTACCGCCGCCGTGTGAAGGGACTTGTCGTCCAGCTCGTCTGAGGCCAAGGGAGACCGATGACCAAACGCAAGCCGCTGTCGACCGTCGTTGCCGAAAGCCTCTCGGAGAAGATCCGCTCGGGCGCGCTGAAGCCGGGCGCGCAGCTCCCGACGGAAGCGGAGCTTTGCATGGAGTATGATGTGAGCCGTACCGTTGTGCGCGAGGCAGTGGCCCGGCTGCGCTCGGATGGGCTGGTCGTGCCGCATCAGGGGCGTGGCATGTTCGTGAGCGAGACGCCCGAGCCGCGCAATTTCTCGATCACCGACGAGGCGCTGAAGAGCCTTCCCGAAACCATCTCGCTCCTGGAGCTTCGGTTGAGTGTCGAGGTGGAGGCGGCGGGACTTTGCGCCGAACGTCGGACCGACAAGGAGGCCGCGGCGATCCGCGCCTTGATGGAGCAGATCGACGACCGCCACGAGGACCCGGGATCGGTGCAGATCCACTACGATTACGACTTTCATCTCGCCATCGCCCACGCCGCGCGCAACGAATTCATGCACGGGTTCCTGAGCTACCTCCGGCCGATGATCGTGCCGCGCTACCAGCTTGGCTATGTTGTCGAGCCGCGCCTGAAGGAGGCTTACTACAAACGCATCCACGGCGAGCATGTCGCGATCGTCGATGCCATCGAGCGCGGAGACGGAGCAGCCGCGCGTCGCGCCATGCGCAAGCATCTGCAGAATAGCCTCGAACGCGTCCGCGCGCTGGCGCAGACCTCCGGCGTGACCGCCGCCGATACGGATCAGCATGCGGCGGCGGCCGCGTTGTTCGAGGGGATGCGGCGTTCGAGATCGAAGTAGGCGGTTGTCGAAGGCAGAATTGCGAAAGTCTCAATTTGGCGGATGCGACAGCGTTTCACTGCGAAGTGCAACGCAGATTCTCCTTTCGGCCGAGGTATTTGCAGCGAAATGCGTGTTGAGCGCCCTGGCGGTCATTTCTAACCAATGACCTGATCGCAAAGTTTATCTTTCCTATTTGCTGGTTTTCTTGGTTTCGCCTTGCACACAGAGGTCACACACTGAAATCCACGCGATCGGGGAAGTCCACGTGAAGACAGCCTTCATTACTGGTGCAACAAGCGGCATCGGGCGAGCCATGGCGCTGGCGCTTGCCGACGCTGGCTACCAAGTCTACGCGGCCGGCCGCAGCCAGCCGGCGCTGAAGAAGCTGCAGGCGGAGCGTGCCTCGATCGTGCCGATCGCAGTCGACATCACCGACCGCGAAGCGCTGGAGACAGTTGTCACCGACCTCACCATCGACGTGCTGATCAACAATGCCGGTGTCATGCCGCCGCTCGGCAACTTCGCAGAGATGGCGATCGCGGACATCGACACGGCGCTGGAGATCAACCTCAGCGCCGCCATCCTGCTGACGCGGCTTGTCGTGCCCAAGATGCGCGAGCGCCAGTCCGGCCATATCCTGTTCACCGGGTCGACCGCCGGCCACGGCTCATTCGCCAACATCGCTGTCTATTCGGCCACCAAGGCCGCGATTTCCGGTTTCGTCGCCGGACTGAAGGCGGACCTCGCCCCATCTGGCGTGCGGGTAACCGAGATCGTTTGCGGCCGCGTCGAGACCAGCCTCTACGATAGCATCCTCGACGATAAGGCACGCGCCGCGATGTATGCCGGCAATGTCGCCGTCCAGCCGGACGATGTGGCCCAGATGGTGGTTGCGGTGCTGGCGCTGCCCGCCAACGCCGACGTGATGCGTTTTGACATCGTCCCCACCCGCCCCGTGAGCCCGAGCGGCACCAAGTAGGAGCATAATCATGCAGGACCTTTCCGTACTCATCGTCGGCGGCGGCTCGGGCCTCGGGGCTCTGCTCGCCGAAATGGCGGCCCGTGACGGCGCGTCGGCGGTCGGCATCATCGACATCAACGCGGCCGCCGCGGAGCAGGCGCTCGGCGCGGCCAAGGCCAAGGGCCTGCCAACTGCGGTTGCGACCGCCGACATCCAGGTCGGCCCGCAATGCCACGCGGCGTTCGACAAGATCGCCGCAAAAATCGGCCGCATCGACACGCTGATCAATTGCGCGGCGATCTATCCGCGCAAGCCGACGCTGGAGATCTCCGACGCGGATTGGGATGCATCCAACGGCATCAACATCAAGGGCACTTATCACATGATGGTGGCGGCCATCCGTCACATGCAGGCGCAGGAACTGAAGGGCAACGTCCGTGGTCGCATCGTCAACCTGAGTTCGGTTGATGCCTTCAAGGCGCATCCCCAGAACATGCACTACGCGGCCACCAAGGCCGCCGTCGTCAGCCTGACGCGGTCGCTCGCTCACTACTGTGCGAAGGACGGCATCCTGATCAACTCGGTCGCACCGGCGGGCATGGCGACGGAAAAGGCCAAGGCGCTCGGCTTCCTCGAGGAACTGGCCAAGGCCAACCCGCTCGGCCGCGGCGCGGAGCCGGCCGAGATCGCCGAGTGGGTGCTGATGACCGGCGGGCCGAAGAACACCTTCATGACCGGCGAGCAGGTGATCGTTTCGGGCGGCTACATCTACGCCTGAGGCAGCGGCAACAGAGGCAGGGATCAACGAAAGGAGGTGTGACTGACGATGACCGGCAAGCTGCGCCTCCCCCCTCTCAATGCGCTTCGCGTCTTCTACGCGGTCGCGCAGCACAAGAGTTTGCGCCAGGCCGCCGACGAATTGCTGGTCACGCCGCAGGCGGTGGGCCAGCAGATCAAGCTTCTGGAGGACACGCTCCAGGTGACCCTGTTTGAGCGCAAGGGCCGGTCGATCGAGCTTACTGAATCTGCGATCCTGTTGTCGCACTACGTGAAGGCTGGCTTCGAGGAGTTCTCGGAGGGGGTGCGCCGGGTCACCAAATCGACCTACCGCGACCGCATTAATCTGAACGCCAGCCCCTATTTTGCGACGCACTATCTGCTGCCGCGCTTGTCTCTTTTTCGGGAGATCCTTCCGGGCGCGGATCTGCGCCTGACGACAATGGTCGACCTGCCCGATTTCGGTCGCGACGACATCGATATGACCGTCCAATGGGGCTACGGCAAGTGGCCCGACTACGACGCGGTCCTTCTCGTCAAAGATCCCAAGATCATCTGCTGCACGCCGCAAATCGGCGAGCAGATCAAATCGGCACAGGACCTGACGAAGTTCACGCTGCTCGACACCGTTAAGTCCCTGCGTCTTTGGCCGGATATTCTGCGGCACCTTTCGGTCGAACAGGCGGCAGGTGAAGGGAGCATAGGCTTCGATGATGCCGCCACGATGCGGCGCGCAACGCTTCAAGGCATCGGCATCGGCCTCGTCTCGGCGAACGATTTCGAAGAAGACGAGCGCGCAGCCGCGCTCGTTGCGCCGATCGGCCGCTACGCGTTGACCAATATGAAGCCGGAGGAAGTCCCAGGGTTCTACCTTGTTGTCCCGCGCGGGCACCTCCGTGTGAAGGCGGTTGCCGCGCTGCATCGCTGGCTGATCAATCAGGATTGGGCGAGTGATCTCAGGGTCTCGCCACTACCCAAGCCCGTTCCGCTGCAGGCGGAGACGGCTTCGAGCCCGGGCATCCCAGCGGATGACCCCAAGAATAACAAAATCAAGAACCTCAACAGTGGAGATGTAAAATGAACTTTGCGAAATGGGGGGCTGCAGCCCTTGCACTGGGCATGCTGCACGTGGCGGCTCCGGCTGAAGCGGCCGGTGGCAAGACGCTGGAAGCCGTCAAGGCCCGCGGCACGCTAAACTGCACGGGCCATGACGGCTCGTATCTCGGTTTTGCCGAAGTCGACGACAAAGGCAACTGGAAGGGCATGGATATTGACCTGTGCCGCGCCGTCACGACCGCTGTCCTCGGCGACCCGGCCAAGCTCAAGATCGTGCCGATTAGCTGGGCGCAGCGCTGGCCGTCGCTGCAGTCGGGCGACATCGACATCATCATCAAGGCCTCCGGCGGAACATTGTCGCGCGACACCGAACTCGGCCTGCAGTTCACCAATTCCTACTATCTCGGCACCACCAAGGTCATGGCGCACAAGGAACTCAACGTCGCGTCGTTGAAAGACGCCGATGGCGGCTCAATCTGCATCCCGGCCGGTACCTCGCAGGAGCAGCAGGTCGCCGCTTACACAGCCAAGCTCGGCATCAAGCTCGAGCCGGTTCTCATCGAAAAGACTGAAGAACTCGAGCAAGCCTATTTCTCTGGCCGCTGCGACATGTATGCCCAGTGGGGCCCGACGCTCGCGATCGCCCGCAAGGCGAAGGGCAAGGTCGAAGACCACATCATCCTGCCGGACGTGCTCGACGTCGAGCCGGAAGTGATGATCGTCCGCCAGGGCGATGACAACTGGGTGGACATAGCCAATTGGACGCTCTCGGCGCTGCTCTTTGCCGAACAATCGGGCATCACGTCGAAGAATGTTGACGAGCTTAAAGCCAAGCCGACCTCGCCGCAGATCGGCAAGTTCCTAGGCGCGACGCCCGGTGTGGGAACGGGTCTCGGCCTCTCCGACGATTGGGCCTACAGCGTCATCAAGAATGTCGGCAACTACGGAGAGATCTTCGAACGCAACCTCGGTAAGGAATCGCCCTATCAGATGGATCGCGAGCTGACCAATCTCTGGAACAATGGCGGCGTGCTGTTCCCGCTCGTGTTCGACTGATTTCGCTAACGGGCTCTGTCTGATGATCTTGGACGAAGCCCAGTTTCGACAAATCGAGGGGCTGGCCATGGGCAACCTGCTGAGAAATCAGAAGGTCCGCGATGCTGCGCTGCAGGTGATCTTCGTCGGTGTCATCGCCGGGTTGATCCTGGCCGGCGTGCTCATCGCGCGCAACAACATGGCGGCGCAGCACATGACATCCGGCTTCGGCTTCCTGGAGAAGTCGACCGGCTGGGAAGTCAACTTCAGCTTGTTGCCGTCCTCGGCGAACGACCCTTACTGGTGGTTCTTCCTCATCGGCATCATCAACACACTTTTCCTCGGCATCACCGGCCTCATCCTCGCGACTATCGTCGGCGCCATCGTCGGGCTGGCGCGCACTTCATCGAATGAACTCGCCCGGCTACTCGGGCGCACCTATGTGGATATCTTTCGCAACATCCCCCTGATCCTGCAGGTATTCTTCTGGTACGCGCTGCTGACGCATCTGCCGGCGCCGCGAAATGCGCATGAGGCTTTTGGCTTCGTACTCAGCAGCCGCGGACTCTATGTGCCCATCCTCAATGTCACTTGGTGGGCGTTCTTGCTTGGCGCCGTCGCAGTGCTCGTGGCCATCCTCCTGCCGTTCTGGACCGGCCGGACCGAGCGCATTGCCAAACCGCTGACCGAGCGAGTGCCTCTGCAATGGGCGAGCTTTGCGGTGGCTCTCGCTTGTGCCGCTGCAGTACTGGTGATTGGCCGCGTACCGGAAACACCGCTCGTCGACCTGCCCGAGCTTCGCGGCCTCAATATCCGCGGCGGGTTGCGCATACCTCCCGAGTTCACCGCGCTCGCAGTCGCCATTGCCATCTACGGCGGCTCCTACATTGCCGAGATCGTACGTGGCGGCTTCAAGGCGGTCGGACGCGGGCAGGAGGAAGCCGCGCGATCGCTTGGCCTGACGCCTTGGCAGGTTTTCTCGCACATCCGGTTTCCGCTGGCGCTGCGCGCCATGCTGCCGATCCTCGCCAACCAGTATGTGTGGCTGATGAAAGCGACGACGATGGGCATAGCCATCGGGTTCACCGATTTCTTCATGATCGTGGCGCTGACCATCAACCATTCCGGTCAGACGATCGAGGCAATCGGTATCCTCATGGCCGGTTTCCTGCTGATCAACCTGTCGCTCGCCGCGATCTTCAACCGGATCAACCGGGCGATTGCCCTCAAGGGCAACCAGTTGAGGAGTTGAGGCTATGACCGATCTCGCCATGGCCGACATCTCTCCGCCGCGCCTCAGCACAGCGCAGGACTTGCGCCGCCGCTTCTTCGCCACGCCGCTGCAGGCGCTGGTCTCGCTGATCTCGCTTGCGATAATGGTCCTGATCGTCTGGAAACTGCTGGGCTGGGCGCTGTTCTCCGCCGTCTTTGACGCCAGCCTCGGGCCTGAGGCGTGTCAGGCCGCGAGTGGCGCCTGCTGGTCCGTCATAAATGCGCGCTGGCGCATCATCCTGTTCGGGCTCTATCCCTTCGAGGAACAGTGGCGCTCCGCACTTGCATGTGTCGTCGTCGTTCTGATGACCGTGCTCAGCTGCATCCCTGCCTTCTGGACCGGCGGCCGGATCGCGTTGATTTGGATTGCAGGCACGTCCGCTTTCTACTTCCTCATGAAAGGCGGTATTTTAGGTTTGGATTACGTTGGCGAGGAAGCCTGGGGCGGTCTGGCGCTTACGCTGTTCATCTTCGTCATGACCTGTCTGATCGGCTTCCCGCTTTCCATTTGCCTGGCGCTGATGCGCCGTTCGGAACTGCCGTGGATTTCGCGCACGACCGGCATCATCATCGACGCGGTGCGCTCGCTTCCGCTGATTTCGATCCTCTTCACCTTCGCGATCGTCCTGCCTTTCGCGTTGCCGAACTGGATGCAGGGCGACAAGCTTTATCGTGTCATAATCGGCATGGCGCTGTTCTTTGCCGCCTATCAAGCCGAGATCATACGCGGTGGCATGCAGGGCGTCCCCAATGGGCAGGAAGAGGCAGCCAAGGCGCTGGGCCTAAGCTACCGGTATCGCATTGGCCGCATCATCCTGCCGCAGGCGATGCGCAACGCGCTGCCGGCAACGATCAATCAGTTTGTCATCTCCTTCAAAGAAACGTCGCTGGTTATTATCATAGGCTTCTTCGAGATCTTGGCATCAGGCAACGCAGCCTACGGAACCGGTGACTGGCGCTTCGCTTACGTCGAAGTCTACGCCTTCATCGCCTTCATCTACTTCGTCTTCGTTTTCAGCTTGTCGCGATACGGCGCTTATCTCGAGCGCCGCATGTCGGTCGGCCATCGCTAAGGTTTACGTATATGACCGTTCATCCGACCACTCAGCAGAGAGATGCGGCCATCCGGATCGAAGGCCTCGACAAGTATTACGGGACATTTCACGCACTGAAGCAACTCAACCTCACAGTTTCACCCGGCGAGAGGATCGTTGTTTGCGGGCCCTCCGGCTCAGGCAAGTCGACCGTGATCCGCTGCATCAATCGTCTCGAGGAACATGACCGCGGCCGCATCAACGTGCTTGGCACTGAGCTAAACGACGACGTCAAGAACATCGACGAGATTCGCCGCGAAGTCGGCATGGTGTTCCAGCACTTCAACTTGTTTCCGCATATGACGGTACTCGACAACTGTACGCTGGCGCCCATGCTGGTACGCGGCAACTCGCGTGCGGACGCCGAAGAGATGGCGCGCAAGTTTCTCGAAAAGGTTCGTATCCCGGAGCAGGCGTCGAAGTATCCAGGCCAGCTCTCCGGTGGCCAGCAGCAACGCGTTGCGATCGCTCGTGCGCTCTGCATGCAGCCGAAGATCATGCTGTTCGACGAGCCAACCTCGGCCCTCGATCCCGAGATGATCTCGGAAGTGCTCGACGTGATGGTAGCGATGGCGTCCGAGGGCATGACCATGGTTTGCGTTACCCATGAAATGGGTTTTGCGCGCCGAGTTGCCGACCGCATCATCTTCATGGACGGCGGCGAGATCATCGAACAAGCGCCGCCGGAAGAGTTCTTCAGCGCGGCAAAGAGCGATCGCACCAGGCAATTCTTGGCGCAGGTTCTGGAACACTGACGGGCCACGGCGCCGCCAACCTGGCTCTTGAGTTGCATATGTCCAACCTGACCGCATCTTTGACTGACTTGCTTGGACCATCCGGCTGGCTGACAGGTCCGGATGTCGAACCGTACAGGCGCGACTGGCTGGATCGGTATGGTGTCGATCCGGTCGGTGTCGCGCGACCGGGCGATACGGTTGAAGTTGCGGCAGTCGTACGACTCTGCCGCGATGCCGGGATCGCGCTGGTTCCGCAGGGCGGCAAGACGGGCCTGTGCGCCGCTTCAATTGCAACCGACACGAAGTCGATAATCCTGTCGCTGCAGCGCATGTCGGGGATCGGCAAGGTAGATGCAGCGAGTTCGTCAATCGAAGTCGGGGCCGGGGTAATACTTCAGCGCTTGAATGAGGCGGTCGAGCCAGCCGGCTTCATATTTCCGATGCATTTGGGAGCCGAAGGCAGCGCGCAGATCGGCGGCCTGATAGGCACCAACGCCGGCGGCAGCCATGCCTCCCGCTACGGAATGATGCAGGATCTCGTGCTCGGCTTGGAAGTGGTGACCGCCGATGGCGATACCTGGAACGGTTTGCGCGCGGTCCAAAAAGACAACGCGGGTTACCAACTGCGAAAACTGTTCTGCGGCTCCGAAGGGACGCTCGGCATCGTCACCCGGGCCGTGCTTCGCCTCTATCCTGCGCCAAAGCAGCGGTCGACCGCATTGCTGGCGCTGCCGGATTTGAGGTCCGCTGTCGCGTTCGGCGCGCTGCTCCGAGGCGAAGCGGCCGAATTTACTTCCGGAATCGAATTCCTTTCCGATGTTGGTCTCGAAATGGCGTTGAGGCACATTCCGAAGCTAAGCTTCCCTTTGGATACCCGCGCCGCGGCCTATGTCCTGGTCGAACTCACATCCAGTTCGGCTCGCGTGCCTCTGGATGATATTCTCTCGTCCGCTCTCGAAGATGGTATGGAGCTTGGGCTGGTTCTGGACGGCACGATCGCTATGTCGGACGCGCAGCGCTCGCATTTTTGGCAGTTGCGCGAGGAACAGCCCGAAGGGCAACGCATCGAGGGCCTCCAGCTTAAGCACGACATTTCCGTTCCGGCGGGCTCGATCGCAATGTTCGTTGAGGAAGGCGGCGCCATCTGCGAACAGATCCTTCCCGGCGTCCGCATAAATCCGTTCGGCCATCTCGCGGACGGCAACATCCATTTTAATTTGTCGCCGCCGATCGGCCGCAGCGACTTTGCTGGAAAGGCGGAGGAGTTGGGGAACGAACTCGCGGCGTTGGCGGCGCGAATGGGAGGCAGCTTTGCTGCCGAGCATGGGCTCGGTCGTTCGAAAATCGGCCTTGCCGACAGAATCCGAAGCCCGATCGATCGCGATCTGATGCGCCGTATAAAGGCTGCATTCGATCCGGCAGGGCTTATGAACCCTGGCGTCCTGGTGACTGCCGGTCAGTAAAGAAAAACTTTCGTGTGATCGGGATTTCTTCGTTTCGCGAAGTGGCGCGACGGTGCACGGTTTCCCTGAAATTGTTCATAGGACGTCAAGATGTCCCGCAATGGCGGCAAGCTGCTGGTGGAATCGCTGATCGCGCTCGGCGCGAACAAGTGCTTCGGCGTACCTGGCGAAAGCTACCTCGCGGTGCTCGATGCCTTGCACGACACTGCCGGCAGGTTGGACTACGTGCTGTGCCGTAACGAGGGAGGCGCGGCCTTCATGGCGTCAGCCTACGGCAAGCTAACGGGATCACCCGGTATCTGCTTCGTCACGCGCGGACCGGGTGTCACCAATGCCAGCATAGGCGTGCACACCGCAATGCAGGACTCCTCGCCGATGCTGCTCTTCGTCGGACAGGTCGGCACCGACATGAAAGGCCGCGAAGCGTTTCAGGAAATCGACTACCGCGCCGTCTACGGAACAATGGCCAAATGGGCCGTTGAGATCGACGACATTTCGCGCCTGACGGAGATACTCGCTCGCGCTTGGACGACTGCGCTCACCGGCCGTCCCGGTCCAGTGGTCATTGCACTTCCGGAGGATATGCTCACGGCCTTGACGGACGTCGAGCCCTTGTCCGCCCGGGCTTCGATCTTCGAAGCTGCTCCAGTCCCAGAGGCGATCGCTGCGGCCCACGAATTGTTGTCAGGTGCGTCCAGGCCGGTGATCATTATCGGAGGCACCACCTGGACAGAGGCGGGCCGCTCAGCACTCCAAAAATTCGCCGAGACGTCCGACATTCCGGTTGTCGCGGCATTTCGCTATCAGGACCAGTTCGACAACCATTCCGAGGTCTTCGTCGGCGAGGCTGGCGTCGGCATGCTTCCGCATGTGAAGGCATTGATCCGCGATGCCGACTTGATCCTCGCAATCAATGTCCGCTTCGGCGAAATGACGACGGATGGCTACACGCTGCTGTCGGTCCCGCTGCCAAGGCAGAAGCTGATTCACGTTCATGCCTCCGACCGCGAGATCGGCAAGATCTATATCCCGACGCTGGGCATTCATTCGGGACCGAATGCCTTCGTGAAATCGATTTCTCCGGTGGAAGGCGGTTGGGACTCTTGGCGCGCAGACGCCCGCAAGGCGTACGAAAAGTCGTTCGACGCGCCAGTGCAGCCCGGTCCTGTCGACATGGTTGCGGTCACCGCGCATCTGCGCAACGTCCTGCCGGAAGACGCCATTCTGACCAACGGCGCGGGCAACTTCACCGTCTGGCCGAACAAGTTCTTCAAGTTCGGGCCTAAGGCGCGCCTGCTCGCTCCCCAGTCCGGCGCGATGGGGTACGGCTTGCCCGCAGCCGTCGCTGCCAAGGCGACCTATCCCGGGCGAACAGTGGTCTGCTTTGCCGGCGACGGCGATTTCCAGATGAATTGCCAGGAACTTGGAACGGCCATGCAGGCCGGTGCACAGCCGGTCGTTCTCATCCTCAACAACGGCATCTACGGCACGATCCGGGCGCACCAGGAACGCCACTATCCGGCGCGCGTTTCGGGCACGCAGCTCCAAAACCCCGATTTCGTCGGACTGGCCAGGTCCTACGGATTCCACGCCGAACGTGTTGAGGCGACGGCCGATTTCGCCGCAGCCTTCGATCGCGCGCTCGCCTCGAGGTCCGGCGCAGTGCTCGAACTCACCATCTCGCCAGAGGCGCTGACACCGCGCCAGACTCTCACCCAGATGCGCGACGCTGCATTCGCATCTCAGAAGGCAAAAGTATGATGTCCGGAAATGACGACATCCGCCTCGGCGCCGATATCGGCGGCACTTTCACGGACATTGCTCTCGATGTCCGTGGCAAGTTGTTCTCCACCAAGGTCCTGACGAATTATAGCGCGCCGGAGCAGGCAATTCTCGACGGCATCGTGATCGTCGCGCGGGACGCCGGCATTTCGTTTGCGGACATTGGCATCGTAATCCACGGCACGACGCTCGCAACCAACGCCCTGATCGAGCGCCGCGGCGCGAAGACTGCCTTCGTCACGACAGAGGGTTTTCGCGATGTCATCCAGATGCGGACGGAAAACCGGTTCGAACAGTATGATCTCAACCTGCGCCTGCCGCCGCCTCTGATTCCGCGCGAAGATCGTTTCGTCGTGAAGGGCCGCATGAGCGCCGATGGCAACGAATTGCAGGAACTCGATGAGGCTGCGCTCGAAGCCATCGCCGACACGATCGCGACAGGCGGGTTCGGCGCGGTGGCGATCGGCTTCATCCATTCCTACGCCAATCCGAAGCATGAGGAGCGTGCCCGCGACATCCTCGCGAAGAAGCTGTCGATCCCGATCTCGATCAGCTCCGAGGTTTCGCCGCAGATGCGCGAGTTCGAGCGCTTCAACACGGTTTGCGCCAACGCCTATGTGCGTCCACAGATGGCGGACTATCTCGCGCGTCTGCAGGTTCGCCTGAAGGATCTCGGCGCGAATTGCCCGGTCTTCATGATCCATTCAGGCGGTGGTCTGATCTCGGTCGAGACGGCTTCGGAGTTCCCGGTGCGGCTGGTCGAATCGGGTCCGGCCGGTGGTGCGATCTTCGCAGCCGACATCGCGCAGCGGTTCGGGCTTGAAAAGGTCGTGTCCTACGACATGGGCGGCACGACCGCGAAAATCTGTCTGATCGAGGATTTCGCGCCGCAGACGGCTCGTACCTTTGAGGTCGCGCGCACCTATCGTTTCACGAAGGGTTCAGGCATGCCGATCTCAATCCCGGTCATCGAGATGATCGAGATTGGCGCTGGCGGCGGGTCCATCGCCTGGGTTGACGCCATGGGCCGGATCCAGACCGGCCCCGAAAGCGCAGGCTCCGAGCCAGGTCCGGCCTGCTACGGTCGTGGCGGCAAGCGTCCGGCGATCACAGACGCCGATCTCGTACTCGGCAAACTCGATCCGGACAATTTCGCGGGCGGCGCGATAAGGCTCGATACGGACGCGTCTGAAGGCGCCATCATGCGCGACGTCGGTGAGCGACTCTCGCTTGATGCAATGTCGACAGCCTTCGGCATCTGCGAAGTGGTTGACGAGAACATGGCCAATGCGGCCCGTGTCCACGCGGTCGAGAACGGCAAGAACATTTCCGACAATATCATGATCGCCTTCGGCGGCGCGGCACCTCTTCATGCGGCGCGCTTGTGCGAAAAGCTCGGCATCGACGAATGCCTAGTGCCGCAGGGAGCTGGCGTCGGCTCGGCGATCGGCTTCCTCAAGGCGCCGTTCGGCTACGAGGCTTTGGCGTCGCGGCTGGTAAAGCTTGCCCGCTTCAACGCTGCCGAAGTCAACGAATTGCTAAACGGTCTGAAAGCGAGTGCGGAGAGCTTCGTGGGCGCAGGGACTAGCGGCCAGATCAACTTTGAGGTGGTCGCCTTCATGCGCTATGCCGGCCAAGGGTGGGAAATTCCTGTGCCGCTGCCCAACGAGATGTTCGGCGCGGACGCCGCCCGGAAATTCGAGGCCTTGTTTCGGGAAAATTACCAGCGCTTCTTCGGCCGCGCTATTGATGGGCTGGCAGGTCTCGAGATCGAGGTCGTCACCTGGTCGGTCAAGGCAACGGACGAACGGCCGGACGTGAAGCGCCACCAGATCACCAAGGGCAGCCACCCGGTCGACGCCAAGATGACCCGCGCCGTCTTCGATCCGGCGACCGGTGCGCGCCAGACCTACGCCATCGTCGAGCGCGAGACGCTCGGTCCCGGCGACCAGGTGGCTGGCCCGGCGGTCATTGTCGAGCGCGAGACCTCCACCGTGGTCACCAGCCCCTTCGATGCCGTGCTGCAAAGCGACGGCGCCATCCTCCTCACCCGCAAAGGCAGCCAGTCATGAGCGATATCGGCGAAATCCGCATGCAGGTCATGTGGAACCGTCTGATCTCCGTGGTCGAAGAGCAGGCGCTGACCCTATTGCGCACCGCCTTTTCCACCTCGGTACGTGAATCCGGCGATCTTTCCGCCGGCGTGTTCGATCCACGCGGCCAGATGCTGGCTCAGGCCGTCACCGGCACACCGGGCCACGTGAACACAATGGCGGAAGCGGTGCTGCACTTCATCAACGAGATTGCGCGCGAGGAGATGTTCGAGGGCGACACCTACGTCACCAACGATCCCTGGAAGGGTACGGGTCATCTGCATGATATTACCATGGTGTCGCCATCCTTCCTGGACGGCGAACTCGTCGCATTTTTCGCCTGCACCGCGCATGTCGTCGATGTCGGCGGCCGAGGCTTCGGCGCCGACGCCAAGTCGGTCTACGAAGAAGGTATCCAGCTGCCGATCATGAAGTTCGCCGAGAAGGGCGAGGTCAAGCTCGACCTAGTCCGCATCATCCGGACCAATGTCCGCGAGCCGAATCAGGTGGTCGGCGACTTCTATTCGCTCGCCGCTTGCAACGAAGTCGGCCATCGTCGTCTCGTGGACATGATGAAGGAGATCGGCCTTTCGTCGCTCGACGGCCTGGGCGAGTTCATCTTCTCGCGCACCCGTACGGCAATGCAGGAGCGCATTGCTGCGCTTCCGAAAGGGAGCTGGACGAACGAACTGACGACCGACGGCTACGACACGCCGGTCACGCTCAAGACCAAGGTGTCGATCCACGACGACCATCTCGACGTCGACTTCACCGGCACCGACCCGATGAGCAAATGGGGCATCAACTGCCCGATCATCTACTCCAAGGCCTATGCCTGTTATGCGCTGAAATGCGTTGTGGCACCTGACATTCCGAACAATGCGGCGTCGCTCGCCTTCTTCACCGTCAACTCGCCTGTGAACATCCTCAATGCGGTACGTCCGGCACCGGTCGCGCTACGCCACATTTTTGGTCATATGGTGCCGGACCTCGTCCTCGGTGCGCTCTCAAAGGCACTCCCCGGGAAGATTCTTGCCGAGGGCGCTGGCGCGCTATGGAACATCCATATCTCTGTACGTCCTACCGCTGGCGCCGAGGGCCGCCATGCCGAAGTGCTGATGTTCAACTCCGGCGGCATGGGCGCGCGTCCTGAGCTCGACGGTCTGTCGTCCACGGCGTTCCCGTCCGGCGTCCACACCATGCCGATCGAGGCGACCGAGCATACCGGCCCGATTGTCGTCTGGCGTAAAGAACTGCGTCCTGGCTCGGGCGGCGACGGCGAGTTCCGCGGCGGCCTCGGCCAGATTATTGAGATCGCGCCGATGGACGGACACGAGTTCGATTTCTCCGCGATGTTCGATCGCGTCAACCATCCGCCCAGGGGACGCAATGGCGGGAAGAACGGTGAGGCCGGCGTGGTGAAGTTGGACGACGGCACGTTGATGCGCCCGAAAGGTTGGCAGCACGTTCCGGCCGGCCGGCGCCTTGTCATGGAACTGCCCGGCGGTGGCGGCTATGGCGACCCGGTCAGGCGCAGTGCGGCCGCGCGCGCCGAAGACCAAACCAAGGGTTACCTTTCGGAGAACAAGCAATGAGTTACATCGCATCGCGGCTTTCGGTGGTTAAGCCTTCGGCTTCTATGGCTGCGTCGATGGCCGCCAAAGCGCTGCGCGCCAGGGGCGTCGACGTCATCGACCTCGGCCTCGGCGAGCCGGACTTCCCGACCCCAGCTCATATCGTCGAGGCCGCTTACCAGGCTGCAAAGTCTGGCCAGACGCTCTACACCGCGGCACCCGGCACGCCGGAGGTCCGAGAGGCGGTAGCATCGAAATTTCGTCGTGAAAATGGACTGGACTACAAGGCCGAGGACATCGTTGTCGCCAACGGTGCCAAGCAGATCATATTCAACGCTCTGATGGCGACCCTTGAGGACGGTGACGAGGCGATCTTGCCGGCGCCTTACTTCGTGTCCTATCCGGAGATGGTGAAGCTTTTGGGCGGCGTGCCGGTCACGGTCGAGTGCCCAGAGACGACCGGTTTCAAGCTGACGCCGTCGCTTCTCGAGAAAGCGATCACGCCGAAGACGAAATGGCTGTTTCTCAATATGCCGGGCAATCCGTCAGGGGCGGTGTACTCGGAAGCAGAGCTGAAGGCGCTGGGCGCGGTGCTGGCCAAACACCCGTACGTGCTGATCCTGTCGGACGAGATCTACGAACACATCATCTTTGACGGCCGGCAGTTCGTGTCATTCGGCAAGGCTTGCCCGGAACTCAAGGACCGCACGCTGATCGTAAATGGTGTCGCAAAATCCTACGCGATGACCGGTTGGCGCGTCGGCTATGCAGCCGGCCCTGCGCCGTTCATCAAGGCGATGTCGACGATCCAGAGCCAGTCGGTGACTTCGGTCTGCTCGATCGCACAGGCCGCGACCGTGGCCGCGCTGAATGGCCCCCAGGACGAAGTCACTCGCTTCCGTGAAGCTTTCGAACGCCGCCGCGACCTCGTCGTCGAAGGCATTCGCAGGATCGACGGCCTGACGCTGCCGCCTCCGGATGGAGCCTTTTACGCCTATATCGGCTGCGGAAGCCTAATCGGCCGCAAGACTCCGAAAGGGGAGGTTCTGACCGACGACACGGCGGTCGCGAATTATCTTCTGACCGAAGGCCGAGTTTCCTCGGTGCCGGGCGCTGCCTACGGCCTGTCGCCTTATTTCCGGATCTCGACCGCGACCAGCGACGAGGTTCTCACCGAAGCCGTGGCCCGCATCTCGGCCGCAGTGGCACAAGTGGAGTAATTGATGCCCGAATACGAACGAATCCTGTTGACTGGCGCGGCCGGCCGCCTTGGCTCGGTATTGCGCACCGGACTTGCCCCACTGGCGAGCAAAATACGGCTAGCGGCACGCGAGCCGTTCATCGACCTGAAACCAAACGAGGAAGAGGCGGTCTTCGACCTTGCCGACATGGAGGCCACGATCGCCGCTGTAAAAGGCTGCGATGCGATCGTCCACTTTGGTGGCGCGCCGCTGGAAAGTCCGTGGCAAGTCATCCTGGACTCCAGCATCCGTGGCTCGTACCACATTTATGAAGGCGCCCGGAAACACGGAGTGAAGCGTGTTGTGTACGCGTCTTCGGTGCACGCCGTCGGATTCCACGAAGTGGAGGCCCACATCGGCGTGGATGCACCGGTAAGACCCGACAGCCTGTATGGTGTCTCGAAAAATTTCGTCGAGAGCCTGAGCCGGCTCTACTGGGACAAGTTTGGAATCGAAACCGCCTGCCTGCGGATATTCTCCTCGTTCGATGCGCCGACCGATCGGCGTCACCTATGGTCGTTCCTGACCTATGCCGACTGTGTTCGGCTGGTCGAGGCCTCGCTCACCGCACCCAGGGTCGGCCATACGATCTCGTTCGGCATGTCTGAAAACAAAATCAAGACCGTCGACAACAGTGGCGCCAATCACCTTGGATATACCCCGCTGGACAACACCGAGGCTTACCGCGCTGAGGTCGAGGCCAAGACGTCGATGCCCGATCCGAATGCACTGGCGACGAAGTTTCTTGGCGGCTATTTCTGTGAACTGGGACACCCGGACGACAGGACCGACTGAGTGATGCAGCGTTCGGAATATTGACGCGTCGGCCGGTCGCTCGACAGCTCTCCGCAAGTGGTGCCGCCGTACGGCGCTGCATGAGCACAGATGGTATGGTCGCAGATCAGAACATATCCGGTCGCCTGGAACCGCGTGACATCGCCTTGGTTCCGGTGGCGGCTCCACGCTTCTGCCGTCACCTCGCGACGGAATCACGCTCGCGGACGAGGTCGCGATAAACAAGGCGCCGCGACGAACGCGGTGCGCGCATCTCTCGTTGATCAAAGGCCGCCGCTTGTACTGGCAGCCTATCCCACCAAGGTGGTGCTCCCTCATCGTCTCAAACAATCCCAGGGGACGTTCCGGCTTTCGTGGCTTCCGGTTCGACCATGCCGGATGAGGCAACGCCAGGACGCCTTGGCAATCGTCGACGCCTCCGCGCTGGAATTGCCCGAGGCGGCCAGGGCTCACCTTAATTCGGAAGCGTCCCAGGCGCTAAAAAGCCTCCGAGAGGAAAATCGCCGGCAATCAAGTTGTGATTTTTCGTGGAATGAGGGCTCTGACTCACTTTCGCTGCATGTGAAGGCTGGTGTCGCGCAATTTTCGAGAGGGAATCAGCGCGATGGAACGGAGATTTGGGTCGACGAGACTGGCGCCGGCAGGCTTCGTCGTCGAGCATACGGAGATCGACACGGATTGCGTATTTCTTGACGTGCGCGCC
>NZ_JBIRCY010000082.1:0-26119 GCF_044326205.1 Mesorhizobium sp. IMUNJ 23232 | reverse complement strand
GGGAATGACGACAGTCATGGGCTGTTTGCGCTAGTCTCAAACGTTGGCGATTGGCTGGAGACATTGGTGATGTCGTCATTCCCGACCTCGTGAGCGAGCGAAGCGAGCGGAGAGTGTCGGGAATCCATGCCTCGACGGTGCGGAAGCCAGAGGCGGTCAAGGCAATCGACCAAAGTTTCGTTCGCCTTTGACACGCCGAGATGTGTGAACGCGATAGACAAGGGGGAGGGGGATTCTGCTGCATTTCCGCTTGGCGCCAATCGTCGATGGTGTTGCATGGCATGGCGGCCGCAAAGTCCCCATCCCCCTTGTGGGGAGGGGTTAGGGGTGGGGGTACAGGACGACAAAATCCTTGCCGTTTGTCATATGCGATTTCCCTGCGGCCGGGCAGCAAACGATGGCGTGTCATTGCCCGAGCCTCGTCAGGCCCGGCGCGATCGGATAGAGGCCGGCTCGCGCCGCCTGCCGCTCGGCTTTGCGCATGCGGTCGTGGTTCACATACATCTCGCGGCCGATGTCGAGGATTTGCGAGCGGGCGAGCATCATGTCGTTGCCGGGCGCGGCTTTCCGAAGTTTTGCCTTGGCGGCGTCGAGCCGCGCTTCGAGATCGTCGCGGCGGAACGGCTCCAGGTGGAAACGCCCGTCGCCGGCCAGTTTGAACCGGCAGGTCCGCGTCTGCCGGACGGTCCGGTTGTGGGCGTCGAACGCGGTGAAGGCGAGCGTCACGGTGGTCTCGTCGATGACGGGCTCCGCCGCGCGCACAAAACTTTTCGGCGCGCGCAGGCTGGCCTTCACCATCATCTCGCAGACGAGCACGGCCGGATCATCAGTCGACAGGACCGGCAGCGCCAATGTCGCGGCAAGGACAAGCAAGGCCAGTGGCATAGGTCACGATAGCGCGTTCGCGACCCGCCCGAAACGGCGATGTTTGCCGCCGCTTCATGGCGTCGCCGAGACCTAAAAAAGGGGGGATGGTTTTGCGAAAAATTTTTTGCGCTTGCGGTTTTTCGCAAATTAAAAAGCAAGCAGTTTCCGATGCTTGGCCTCGAAGGCGGTAAGACCGCAGGGGCACGGAATCGCTTTCTTTGCGATTCTCATCCCCCTTGCCAAAACCGGGCGCATAATGCCCGGCAGTTTCTCCCGCCGGGAACGCTTCCGGAGTCGTTCGTCAAGCGGGGAGGAACCGGCGCCTCCGTCATGCAGCCGACGAAGCGGCATGGCCGGGGAGGCCGCGTCCGAAGGTTCCTCCCCCGACACTACGGTCGGGGCGCACTGGACGAGTGCTTAAGACCGGGCCAGCCGAGGCACAAAAGTGCCGGAGCCGGAGCAAGGCGAAGCGGAACGGGACGAGGCCAAAAGTCGCCGGATGGGCGGCCGCGAGGTCGCACACATAACTAGATGAGCGACCCTGCGGCCGCCCGTCTTTCCAACTTTCAATGGCCAGGGCGGTTTTCCGCAGCGTGGTAAGGAGGAAGGTTGCATGCAGGGTACAGCTTCCTCATTGCGCTGGCACCGGGCAGCTATCGTCGCCTTCCTGGCAGGAGAGATAGGTCTGAAAGTCCTGCAGCCGCGCGTTGGTGAGTGCCGCCTGGCAGTTCGAAAAAGTCATCGGATAGATGCTGCCGCCGGCAACGCCCGAAGACTGGAACGTGCATTCGGCATCGCGGAAGGCGACCCAGGCGCGCTGTGCCGTCACCAGCAGTTTTTTGGTGTCGGGATCGCCGGCCAGCCGCTTCTCGATCTTCTGATAGGCTTCGTTCAGCTTCTTGTCGGCGTCGGAAAGCGCCTTGGCGGCGCAGTCGTCCAGTTGGATCTGGCTCTGGGCGTTCTGGCAGTCGTCGGCCCATGCGGGCGCCGAGAACAGCAGGGCGAGGGCGGCGAAGGCAAGGCGCATGGCAAATCTCCGGTTGTGCAACCACTGTGGCCCGAGCCGCTTCCCCAGCGCAACCCCCTTCGCCTCTTGCCGCAAAGGCGTTTCGCCGCCACAACGGAAGCCGGCATGCGGCGCAAGGAGGAGAAAAGAATGTCGCTGAAGGGCAAGACGCTGTTCATTTCCGGCGGGTCGCGCGGCATTGGCCTCGCCATCGCGCTGCGCGCGGCGCGCGACGGCGCCAACGTCACCATCGCCGCAAAAACCGACACGCCGCATCCGAAACTGCCGGGCACCATCCACACCGCCGCCGCCGAGATCGAGGCCGCCGGGGGCAGGGGGCTCGCCGTGCTCTGCGACATCCGCGACGAAGGTCAGGTCGCCGAGGCGGTGGCGAGGACGGTGGAGAAATTCGGCGGCATCGACATCTGCGTCAACAATGCCAGCGCCATCCAGCTCACCGGCACGCTGGAGACCGACATGAAGCGTTTCGACCTGATGCACCAGATCAACACGCGCGGCACTTTTCTCGTCTCAAAAATGTGCATCCCGCATCTGAAGTTGGCGCAAAATCCTCACATTTTGAATCTGGCGCCGCCGCTCGACATGAAAGAAAAATGGTTCAAGGGCCATGTCGCCTACACGATGGCAAAATTCGGCATGTCGATGTGCACGCTGGGGATGAGCGCGGAGTTCGCGTCGGCCGGCATTGCGGTCAATTCGCTGTGGCCGCTGACGGCGATCGACACGGCCGCCGTGCGCAACCTGCTCGGCGGCGAGGCGGTGGCCTCGATCAGCCGTTCGCCGGAGATCATGGCCGATGCGGCTCATGCGATCCTCAACCGGCCGTCGCGCGAGACGACGGGCAATTTTTTCATAGACGAGGAGGTTTTGCGCGCCGAGGGCGTGACTGATTTCGAGAAATATGCGCCGGGTGCGGCCGGCAAACTCGCGGGCGACTTCTTCGTGCCCGACGAGGTGTTTGCGCGGGTGCCGACGAAGGTGGCGCGGACCTTCGGATGACTGGCGCCGAAATATTTGCCCGCCCCGGCCGGATGCCGGGACGGGCGGGGACTTACTCCGCGGACGCCACCGGCGCCACCAGCGGCGTGATCCGGCGGATGGAAACGCGGCGGTTCTCGCGCTCCGGCCCGTCGACATTTACCTTCAGATATTCCTCGCCATATCCCTGCGTCTCAAGATTCTCCGGCGGGATCTCGAAGACGTCGGTCAGCGCCTGTGCGACCGCCTCGGCGCGCCGGTCCGACAGCGCCAGGTTGGCGACGTCGGAGCCGACCGCGTCGGTGTGGCCCTCGATGAGGAAGGTCTCGGCGGGGTTCTGCTTCAGCAGTTTCTCCATCGCCTTGGCAACACTGTCCAGCCGCTCCACCTCGCCCTCGGCGATCTCGGCCGAGCCGAACTCGAAGTTGATGGTGTCGAGATCGACACGCCGAACCGTATCGCGGATACGCGCCGAGCGCTTCACCTCGTCGACCGAATAGTAGCGCTGGATCTTTTCCACCGGCGGCTGGTCGAGGAACTCGTAGTAGGTCTCCGGGTCGGGTGCTTGCTCGGCGTCGAGGATGTATTCCTCCGCCGGGATGGCCAGCACCAGCGGCGGCAGGTCGCGGCCCGGGTCGTACCAGTACCCGTCGCGCTCGTCCCGCTCGAACGCATCCTCATCGACATAGGCGAGGATGATCTCGTTGCCGTCCGGCTCAAACCTCGAGCGGCGGATGACGTCGCCGTAGCTGTCGCGGATGGTCACTATGCGGGTGCCATCGCGGCGCTCGACGATCTCGCGCTGTCGGCCGCGCGGCAGTTCCTCGTAATAGACGTCGCGGGCGTCGCGGCGGATGCGGCGGCCGCGATCCCTGTCCTCGACCATGATCTGGTCGCCGAGCTGGATGACGACCCGGTCGCCGATCTCCCGCAGCACGTCGGAACCCTCCGGCCGTTCGCGGCGGCGTTCGCGTGCCTTTTCCCGGTCGATGCGCTGGCCCTTTTCGCTGTCGGCCCTCGCGAGCTTCCTGCGGTCGATCCTTTCGGCCTGCGCCGCCCGATCGTCGGCCGGCGGCGGTGCCGCGGCTTCGGTCCGCCTCGGCCGCTCCGCTTCGGCCGGCTCTTGCTTGGCGCTGTCGAGGATCGGCGCCTTGCCGCCATCGCGGGGCCTGCGGTTCTTTTTCCGCCTCTGCTCGTCGGCCCGAACGGTCTCATCGGACGGTTCGGCCGTGGCTGGCCGTTCAGTTTCAGCCTGAGCAGGCTGCTCGGCGTCAGAACCGCGCCTCTTGCGCGGTTGCTCCTCGACGCGTGCCGGTTCGTCCGCCGATGGCGTCTCGGCCTGAGCAGGCTGCTCGGCGTCCGAGCGGCGCTTCTTACGCGGCTGCTCCTCGGCGCGTGCCGGTTCGTCCGCCGACGGCGTCTCGGCCTGTGCGGGCTGCTCGGCATCGGTCCGGCGTTTCTTTCGCGGCTGCTCCTCGGCGCGCGCTGGTTCGTCCGCCGCGGGCGTCTCGGCCTGGTCAGGCTGCTCGGCATCGGTCCGGCGTTTCTTTCGCGGCTGCTCCTCGGCGCGCGCTGGTTCGTCCGCCGCGGGCGTCTCGGCCTGGTCAGGCTGCTCGGCATCGGTCCGACGTTTCTTTCGCGGCTGTTCCTCGGCGCGAGCCGGCTCTTCCGCTGCGGGCGCGTCAGCCTGGGCACGCCGTTCCGCATCGGCGCGACGCTTCTTGCGCGGCTGCTCTTCCGCTCGCGCTGGCTCCTGTGCGGCAGACTGCTCAGCCCGTGCTTCAGCGCGACGTTTTTTACGAGGCTGTTCCTCTTGCGCCGCAGCATCAGCCTGGGCGCGCCGTTCCGCTTCGCGCCGCTTCTTGTTGCGCGGCGGCTCTTCCGCTCGCACCGGCTCCCGAGCGGCAGGCTCCTCAGCCCGTGCTTCAGCGCGGCGTTTCTTGCGAGGCTGTTCCTCTCCTGCGGCAGCTTCAGCCCGCGCAGGCCGTTCCGCCTCGGCGCGACGCTTCTTGCGCGGCTGCTCTTCTGCTCCCGCCGGTTCCCGAGCGGCAGGCTCCTCAGCACGGCGCTTCTTGCGCCGAAGCTCCTCCTGAGGCTCCACGGCGCCTTGATCCTCAGCCTGCGCCAACATCAGCATGCCGGCCCGGTCCTCATACCGAATCGAAGCTGTTTCAGGACGTACTGTTCCCGCCAAGGCAGACGTTCCAACAATGCACAGTGCCAGCGCCGTGCCGGCCAGCATGGTTGTGTGGATTTTCATAAGCAAACCTCCAATCGATCCCCTCATAGGGAAAACACTTTCGGGTGATCATCGTTCCCACGCACCCTCGCAGGGAATCTTGTCAAAAGCCGGGTAGCATCCGTCAAATGAACCCCCGCTGAACGCGGCTGCATCACCGAACGCTTGACGAAAGCGCTGCTCCGGCCCAAATGCCGCCGCATGGAAACCCCTTTCTGGAAGCGCCTGACGCTCGAGGCGATGACGCCCGAGCAGTGGGAGTCGCTGTGCGACGGCTGCGGCAAATGCTGCCTGTCCAAGCTCGAGGACGAGGATAGCGGCGAAATCTACTGGACCACCGTCGCCTGCCGGCTGCTCGATGCGGGAACCTGCCGCTGCAAGGATTACGACAACCGCAAGGCCATCGTTCCCGACTGCGTGCGGCTGACGCCGTCCACCGTGCGTACGATCGACTGGCTCCCTTCGACCTGCGCCTACCGGCTGGTCGCCGAAGGCCACGATCTCTATTGGTGGCACTATCTGGTCAGCGGCAGCCGCGAGACGGTGCATGAGGCCGGTATTTCGATACGCGGGCGTATAACCGCCTTCGATGACGACCTGTCCGAAGACGACGACTATTTCGACCACGTTGTCGAAACGGAACCATAAATCGGCTCCGATCTGCTCAGTCGCTGTCGACTCAATCGGCATCTGTTCTCTCGCTTCGGGCGCAATGGATGTGCCTGCCGGCTGAACGCTGCCTGAACGGCCGGTTCCGCGGCCGTTCAGCATCGGCATGCGATTTTCCCGTCCATCGCTTCGGCGAACGGATCGGAAAATCGCAAGGAGAAGATAATGTTGAAGATGATTAGAACCGTAGCTCTTTCGGCCCTTGTCGGCCTGACAACGTTGACGGGCATGGCCGCAACCGCGCAGGCCGACGGGCTCTACCTCAATTTCGGCAGCAAGGCCGACACGCGCGTCGGCGTCTATTCCGGCGACGAAGGCCCGCGCAACGTCTGGCATCGCTGGGACCGCGACCGGTGGAACCATGACCGCCGGGATCAGGATCGGTGGGATCGGGATCGCTGGGAGCGCGACGGCTGGCGCCACAGCGGCTGGAATCGCGGCCGCGAATGCACGCCAAACCGGGCGCTGGACAAGGCCGAGCGGCTGGGCCTGCGCCGGGCGCGCATCGTTGACGTCGGCCGTCGCACGATCGACGTCGCGGGCCGTCGCTACGGCGACCGCATCGTGCTGACCTTCGCGCGGGTCCCGGGCTGCCCGATCATCCGCTGAGCGCCTGATGGAAGCATGAATCCGAAGGCCCGGGAGAGTGCTCGCCCGGGCCTTCGCGCCTCTTGCCGGCAATTCTTACTTCAGCTCGAAGGTCATCGTGACCTGCGCCTTGTAGGAATTCTCGCCGGCCTCGATCGGCACGGCCTCGGCAGCTCCCGCGCGGTCGAAGGCTTTCGCGGTGATCGGCATCGGCGGCGCGGCGTAGGTCTGGTCGGTGATCTCCAGGACCTTGCCGAGGTTGACGCCGGCGGCTTCGGCCAGCGTGCGCGCCTTGTCCATGGCGTCCTTGACCGCGCTCTTGCGCGCATCGGTCAGGGCCTTCGACGGATCCTCGTTGGCGAAAGTCACTCCACCGCCCTGGTTGACGCCGAGCGTCACGGCCTTGTCGATGATCTCGCCGGTCTTTTCCAGGTCGCGCACGCGCAGCGACAGCGTGTTGCTGACCTGGTAGGCGACGAGTTCGCCTTCCTGCGTCCCGTCTGGCTTGTTCACGTAGTTATAGCGCGGATTGATCTGCAGGCCGCCGGTCTGCAGGTCGCGGCTGGCGACGTCGGAGGATTTCATGGCGGCGATCACGGCGGCCATGGCGGCATTGGCGGCGTCGAGCGCCTCGCGCGCGGTCTTGGCCTCGCGCATCACGGTCAGTGACAGAAGCGCCATGTCCGGCGCAATCGCGCTCTCGCCCTCGCCGATGACGACGATGCGCGGTGGCGGTACCTGCTGGGCAAGCGCGGCCGGCACCGGCGCGAGAATGGAAGCAGCGAGCGCCAGCGGCAAAAGGCGGGGCATCATGAAATTCTCCGTGGTTGTTGCCATGTCGACCCTGATATTGTTTTCCTGTCGACCTTGGCGGAGGTAAGCACGGATTGTGGGTTGATTGCGGCGGCTCGCCTGCCAGTTGCCGTTGGCTGAAGCTCAGGCACGGGAAGGCTTGTGCGGCGGCGCGGAACCGATTATCCAGCCCGAGTGGGGCCTGTAGCTCAATGGTTAGAGCCGGCGGCTCATAACCGCTTGGTTGGGGGTTCGAGTCCCTCCGGGCCCACCAAAACACTTGATTTCGTTAATAAAAATTGGCCTCGGCCCAAAACGTTCTGGGCCCGTTATGGGCCCTTGGAAAAGTCGTAGCCCCGTTTCGTTCTGGGTTGAGTCTGCTTACTTGACGACACGCAGGGTGGCTCGTCGCTTCATCGCATCGCGTTTGGCCTCGCGCTCGTTGATGACACGAGCGATATCGACCGCTATCCGCTTCTTATTGGCCTCACGGACATAGTCGTCTGTCACGGACATTGAGGAATGCCCCATCGCCTCCATAATGGCGCGCGCCTGGATGTTGCATTCAGCGAGATAGGTGCCGAATGTGCGGCGCAGCCCATGGAGCGTGTAGCCATCGGGAATTTTCGCCTGCCGGGTCCAGTGCTGCATCATGCCGGTCAGGCTCTTTTCAGAGAATGACCTACCATAAGCATTCTTCAAAACGGTGCCGCCTTTCGAGCGGTCAAGTGGTTCCAAGGCTGCCGCCAGCTTGTCCACGACCGGAATGAACATCTCCCTCCCGCCATGGCGATTGCGGTTCTTCTTTTGGCGAAAGTCGAAGGCTTCAATTAACACCAGCGAACCGTCGAACAACTCGATCTCCTCGGTGACCAGATCGTCCCATTCCAGTGCCGCGACATCGCCGCGCCGGTTGCCGAGCCAGAAGCCGAGCGCATAGCAGGTACGCGCGGCTGTGCCGATCGCATGTCGCTCCTCGAATTTCTCACGGATCGCGATTGGCCAGGCCGGGTTCTTTGTCGATTTGGGAACACGCACTCGGATGGATAACGAGGGGTCATTCTGCGGCTTGATCCATTTCTCAATGTCGGTCGCGACCCACAAAAGCTTCTTGATCGCGACCAACATGTGCTTGGCCACCGTGCGGTTCGTCCGAAAGATGCCTTCGACGATGGCGCGAAGCCGATCCGCGTCGAGGTGTTCTACCGGGGTATCGCGCCACGTCAGTGGGTAGGCAGGATCGACCTGCATCTCAAGGAAGCGTTCAATCAGCCGTGCATTCTTCTGCTGGGTCGCTTCATCGAAGTCCAGCCATTCCATCGTCGTTTCCAGGCGACGCGCAGCATGACCGAAGGTCTTGGGCAGGGCTCGACCAGGAAGATCAATGATAACTGCGTTCTTGGCTCGGCCCTGCGTAGCCTCTTCATAAGCGGTCTCGAAGTCTGGCTCTCCGGGCTTGCTGGGAAGCCGGATTTCGGGCATGCCCTTGGCGCGATAGCGATAGACGAGCTTGCCGTTCTTGAGGCGCGAAGAAACACCAGGGTAGCGGGCATCCTTGAATGGCCTGGCCATTAGATCCTCCTTCGAGGCTTCCGCGGCCGCTCCTCGACGCGCGTAGAGTCATCAAGCATCGCCTGAAATGGAAGGGTCTTGCTCTCCATCGCAACACGCAAGAGCACCGGATAGGGAAAGCCTCTGCCTTGCTCTATGCCTTCGAACGTTCGCTTCGGTATTCCCAGCACCTTGGCCGCGGCGTCTGCAGGGAACCCTCCTTTGGCCCGCCAGGCTTTCACTTCTTGTGCGAGCTTTTCCCTGTCGTTCACGCCATCCTCACCCGACGATATGGCAATTTAGTACGCTGACAGCGTATACGCAAGCAGCGTATTCAGCCTTTCCTATCACGTTTTTGTTGGCTCCGCTCCAAAAGCTCTCGCAAACCATTGTCTTTGTCGGGCAACGCAGAAAACGCGATGTCAAGGGTAACGCGATCCCAAACTGTCCGGTTGTTTATGAGCTTTGGCCTCGGCATACGTTGATCCGCGACCATTTCATCAAACAAGGTCGTTCCAACACCGACATAGCGCGCAGCTTCCACACGGGAGAGCCCCCGTGGCGGATACGAAACGGCGTCGGTGTTCATCGCTTCAGCCCCGAACCAGCACCACGCCTGGCAACCCTGCTCTGCGACGCTAGAGCAATAGTCAAATTCCGCATGGCGATATCGTGCATTCCGCAGCTTCCGGTCGGACGATGGGTACTTGACCAACCATAGGGACCGATCCCCCGAAGCAAAGGGCAGCCTAAGAGGCGCCACCGCGATGGGAAACAACGACGTGAAAATTGGAGGGGTCTAGAACGCACGATCGTGAATTGATGCGGTGCACGGAAGGCAATGAAAGAGAGCGATCGGTTGTCCGATCGGTGAGATGTCAGGGGATCAGGACAGGTGAAGCTGATTCGCGAATAGCACCTCCCACTCCTAAAATGTGAGAATGTCGCAAGAATCACGACCGAATCTCGAAAGATCATGCGATGATCAATACGCTTGCACTGAACCTCCTGGCTGACGTGATGAAATGGGAGAATGAGGTCGCCACCGAAGAGTATGCGGGGCTGCGCCTTATGTCGTCGATGAAATATGACGGCTATTCCGACTTCCGTGCTGGAGCCCGCTTCCTCGAAAGCCTCGTCTCATGGCTACGTCATTTCGCCGAGGCGGACCGTGCCGCGGCTTACCAGTTCGTCAAGACGCGGCTCGTCTACATCTCGACGCTGGAGATGCAGCGTGTCATCGAAACGTTCATTCCGGAGACTGTGACACCCTACCTGCGCCGCTCCGTCGGCGAAGAGCTCGGCATCAAGCCATATGAAGTGTGGAAGACTGCGAACGCCGCGGCGGGCTTCAGGAAGCGCCTGCGCCGTTGCTTGTTCGTCGGACTCAGCGACGGCAGCCGGATTGATGTGCTGCGGCGGGCCAACGCCGGACGTCTGTCGCAGGAGCAAGTTGTCCCGATGATGAACGTGGACGACGACAAGTGGAAGAGCCTGGCTGGCGATCTGAAGGAAGAGCTTGGTAAGGATGCCCGTTTCGAAGACGTTTATCTCATCGACGATTTTACAGCTTCTGGCACAACCTTCATTCGCTTTCCGGAAGGAAAGCCGAAGGGGAAACTTTCTAAATTCGAGAAGATCGTTCAAGAGGCCAAGGGACGCCTCAAAAACGACTTCCCGTTGGCTGATAATTATACCATTCACATCCACCACTATATATCGACCAGGCAGGCGCACGATGCCCTCGTCGAGCGGATCGCCGAGGCGAACGAAAAGCTTGAAAACAAGAGCTTCGGACGGTCGCTGATCACCGAGGGCATGTTGCTGCCGAGCGACCTGAAGGTCGCCACGATCGACAAGGCAACCAGGGTTGCGACGCCGACCTACGATACCGACGGCCCCATCGTGGATCTATGCGGGCGCTACTATGATCACGACCTCTATGTTCGTCTTGAAAAACACTGCAAGGAGGCAGGACAAACCGATATGAAATATGGCTATGCGGATTGTGCGCTGCCGCTCATCCTCGAACATAACACCCCGAACAACGCCATTCCCCTCCTGTGGGCGGAGACTCAAGGCAAGCTTGGACCGCAGATGCATTCCCTCTATTTCCGCCGCGACAGGCACGGCTGATCCCGATGGCCAATCCGTTTCTCCGCCGCGCGACCGAATATGTTCGGGATGATGAGTCTTTCCTCTCCATTGTCAGCCCCGCGCCGCTCACCACCTTCCTCGCGACAAGCCGGAATAAAGACGACATGTTCGAGGTGCCTGTCAGAATTATCGGCGCTCCAGGCAGCGGCAAGACGATGCTCGCGACGCTGGCCGAGTTCAGGATGGTGGAGACAATTCTCAAAGACGAGACGAACGCCACCAATCGTACACTCGCCGACGCGCTCGCCCAGGCCGGCTTCCTGAAGGACGGCAAGCCAAGCGTGGCGGCCGTACGCGTGCCGATGGAGTCCGAATACCGGGAGTTCTGGGAACTGCCTTATGACCCCCACGTCAAGACAAAGCTGGCTTTCTGGCTCGTGCAGGCGCGTGCGATGCTCGGCCTCATCCGCAATCTCACCGCAAACAGGACACGGACCATTGACGCTATCGAGTTCATCCCGCGGGCCAACTACGAGGCCCATCTGGAACAAATCGGAGGCTTATCCGCGGTTGGCATCCGGGACCGGGCCCTCGCCGTCCAGCGCGCCATCTACGCAGTTGGTGCAGGCCTGAGGGCGCCAAAGCTCGAGGACCTTCCAATCGATGCCACGGCTCCATACGCGCCGTTCGACACCATCAGCCGAATTCGTATCGAGTGGAACGGCGAGACCATCGAGATGAGCCCACTCGTCATGCTCGATGACGTGCACGCCCTACATCATGACCAACTCGAGGCCATGTTCGGTATGCTCTCTCACAGAGAGATGAAGTTTGGCCGCTGGATGATGATGCGGCTCGACGCGTTCAGCCCTGGCGCCGTGATGCGCTCACCTGCCAGTCAGCCAACGCACAACCGCGCGACCGGACGTGACTTCGTCGATATCCGCATGCAGGGCGATGAAAAAAAAGACGCTTCGCGTCGCCAGTTCCGCACCATGGCTCGCGACATGGCCAAGCGCTACCTGCCGATGGTCGAGGGCCTGCGCAATCGCAACGCGACCGACATCGACCGCCTTGTGCCTAACGAACCCCCAAAGCTGAGTGCCGGCCAAGTCAAGGAGCTTGAGGGTCGCGTCGCCAAGGACCAAAGCAAGTTGATGATCGGACCCACGCGGCGCAAGGAGATCGATGACATCGTTGACACCTTTATCAGCCGCACGAAATCCTACGACGGCGGGCCCGAGGTCGCACTGGCGATGAAGCGCATCCTGCTGCACCGCTACTCGGTCCGTATAGCTCGCTCAACGCCCTCGCTTTTCGAGGAGATCGACCCCGATCCGAAGACGCCACTGAAAGCCGACGCGGACGTCGCACACGGCGCACGCCTACATCTGCATCACGAATACGGCCGACCACTCCACTACGGCGTGGATGACATCTGCGACGCAAGCAACGAAAATGCTGAGGTCTTTTTACAATTTGCCGGCGCCCTCGTCGCCAACATCGAAACCCGGGCGATTCGCAACAATCCCTTGGCCCTGCCAGCCCGGGATCAGCAGTCGATCCTCATTGATAAGGCGAAGTCGATCATGGACGGCTGGGCGTTCCCCTACGCTCAGCGCGTGCGCGACATGGTGGACGCGATCGGTCACGATTGCCGAGCAGAATCGCTTCTTCCCAATGCGCCGCTTGGCGCCGGGGCCAACGCAATCGCGATCGCTGAGGATGAAATGGAGGCGTTGTCCTTCGACGACGAGCTTGGCTCGGTCCTGAAGTATGCGATTGCCAACAGCGCGATCACCATCGAGCGCAACTACGGTCAGGGCAGCAAGCTCTGGGCACTCATCGAGCTCAGCGGCACAGTGGGATTGGTATATGGACTGACCTTCAACCGCGGCGGCTTCCTGCCGAAGAAGATCGACTATCTCCGCAGGGTCACAGGGTTGGCGAATGCGTAGACACTGGGAAAACTGCATTGCCAATTTTGACGACGCGGTCGACGGTTTCGTGGCAGACTATTTCGCAGATGTGTCGCGCCGCGTCCTTCTTGTCGCGGCAGCAGGGTTTGATCCCCGCTCACGTCGCGTCTCCCAGATGCTGGCTGACACCCTCGGCGACCGGCTGTCGGCCATCTTCATCAGGGAAGAAAGGCCGGGAGCTTCGGAGGCGTTGACCGAACAGGCCGACCAGAACGAAGCCGCCCTTAAGATAATTGTCCCGGACTGCACTGTCTTCAGAGTCGATGTATTCGCCGACGACGGAGCGCCGGTCGGCGGCTCGCGAGTCGCTTCGCTGCTCGGGCAGTATTCAGTCGCGGATGACGTGACGGACGTGATCCTTGACCTCAGCGCCCTGTCAATTGGAATCGGCTTCCCCGCCGCAAAGATGCTGCTCCAAGATTGCGAGGCGACCACTAGCCGCGCATTCCATCTCATGATCGTCTCCAATCCCGAGACGGACGACAAGATCTCGAGCGTGCCATCCAGCCGCGCTGGATCAGTCAAGGGCTTCGCTCCGCCAGGTGAGGCCGAGGGCCAAGGGTTGGCTCAGGTCTGGATCCCCCAACTCGCACAAGGACGCACGTTGGCGCTCACCCAAATCGGCGCCGCAATCGGGCGCTGGTACAAGATATGCCCACTCCTGCCATTCCCGGCGCGCGATCCGCGCCGCGCCGACGACCTGCTTTCCGAATACAGGAGTGCCCTGGTCGACGAGTGGGAGGTGGATCCTCGGGATGTCGTCTACGCCTCCGAGCGAAACCCGCTTGACTGCTACCGGACCCTGTCGACCCTAAAGACACGACTCGATCGCACCATGAAGGGGACCTACGAGCCGCGCATGGTTCTCTCACCCGTGGGCAGCAAGGTGCTTGCTGCTGGAGCCCTGATGGCGGCCATTGAGCACGACATGGCGGTGCAATACCTCGAAACCGAGAGCTACCTATTCCGACCCGAGCCGACGGCGGCCGATCTGTCGGACATGACCGTCCACCTGATCCTTTCCGGTCCTCTCTATGCAAGCTACGACGAAGCGGCAGGACCGACATGACCACGCCGGTCTTCAGCGGAAAACTGGATGCGCTACCTGCGACACTTGAGCTATTTCGCGTCTATGACGCGGGTCCGCTTGCCGTTGCCTTGTCAGCTGGAACTCGACGGCATGCGCTCGCGATTGGATCTGGCGGGTCCGCGATCGCGGCCGAGTATCTGGCGCGCTGTCGAGATACACTCGGTCTCGGCCCCACAACCGTGCAGACTCCGATGCAGGCGGTCCTCGATCAGCATGATCTGACCGAGAGCGAGGTTTGGCTGTTCAGTGCCGGTGGTGACAATCCAGACGCAGTCGCCGCTGCCCGTGCGGCGATTGATCGCAGGGCCCTTAGTGTCCATTTGGTCACGCGCAACCCAGGTGGGATCGCCACTGGCATTGTCGAAAAAGGAGGTGGACGAGTCCATATTGTGCCGGTCGCTTCGGCGAAGGACGGCTACCTCGCCACCCACTCCCTCCTGTCGTTCGTCGTCAGCTTCCTCCTCGCGTGTGACGGGGCCTCGCGCGATCCTCGCGGAACGGAATACCTCTTGGATGCGTTGGCCTCACGTCTGACTGCTATGCGCGACCCCGCTACGAGAACGTCACGCGCCACCGCCATATCGCACCTGCGGCGCACGGACACAGTCGTGGTCGCGGGCGATCCCCTTCTCCGGCCGACTATGGTGTTGTTCGACACATCGATTTGGGAGTCATCTCTGTGTCATGTCCAAACCGCAGACTTCCGGAATCTTGCTCACGGTCGCCATGCTTGGCTCCACCATCGCATGGACGAAACGCTGATCGTCGCGTTAACCGGTATCGATTCTCGGACGACATGGACCTCGATGGAAACTCTGCTTCCGACGTCGCTCCACCGCCTGACCCTCGATTTCGGCTCATGTGGTCGCCTCGACAACGTATTATCGCTGGTTGACGGCCTGGGCCTAATCGAGGCCCTGGGAGTGGTCCTTGGAATCGATCCCGGCAAACCGGGCATCGGTGATTTTGGGCGATCAGTCTATGAAGACAGATCTCTAGCTGACCTCGCCAACGCTATGCCGGGGAACGTCCGCCATAAGCGCGCGGCGATCGCGAGGTCGGATGCCCACAATCCGGCGGACGATCCTCTGGACATGATCGGACGCAATCGCGTGGAGGCCTTGGCCCAAGCCGAGATCGGCGGTGCAGTTTTCGATTACGATGGCACCATCGTCACGACTGCCGGGCGCTGGTCGGTTCCCGATCAAGCGATAGTCGACGAGTTGGTGCGCCTTCACCGCGCAGGTCTCGCAATCGGATTTGCGACAGGGCGCGGTGGGTCGGCTGGCGAAGACCTTCGAAAGGTGCTTCCCGACGAAATGCTGCCCTCAATCCTGATCGGCTACTACAACGGTGGGTATCTCCGGACTGCTGAGGTTGACATCGACCACGACCAACCGCCGGCTGACCCGGCAATTACGGAGACCGCAGACTGGCTGCGCCAACGCGAGGAGCTCTTCGTTCGCCATGAATTCAAGCACCGCGCGGTGCAAATTACAGTCGACATGGACCGGCTCTGTCATCCCTATCGGTTTCCGGTCGATATGGAGAGCTGCCCGCCCTTCGTCGCCGGCCGAGTCCGTGTCAGTGGATCGGGCCATAGCTACGACATCATCCCGACGACCTCCAGCAAGTTGGTCGTCGTCGAGGCGCTGCGGTCTCAACTGCCGGCATGGGCAGAGGTGCTCTGCTTCGGGGATAGTGGATCACGCCCAGGCAACGATTACGCGCTTCTCTCTCATCGGTTCGGAATCAGCGTCGGTGACGTTTGCGGAGCGGCGAACGGGTGCTGGTCTCTGTTCGGTGCAGGCCCGGTTGGCCCTGACGCGCTACTCAAGATCCTCCGAGCCTTGATACCGTCAGAAAATGGCAGGATTCGCTTCGATGTCGCATCACTCGGGCTCGACAGGCGATGAGAAGTGAGCACAGAATATGAACATGCAAGACTCAAGCTGCCGTCACAGTCGTGTCGATGTTGCTGGGACCGGTTTCGCGGTCCTTGACCGTGTCTACGCCGATGGCGACCTCGCTGATGAGACGCTGGGTGGGTCCTGCGGAAACGTGCTAGTCTCGCTGGCGATGTTGCATCGTCATGTCGCGCCGGTCCTTGCGCTCGGCGACGACGACACCGGGCATCGTCTGGTTGACGAGTTTACTCAGGCCGGTGCAACCACTCGCTATATCACTCGCCACGCTGACCTTAGATCTCCTGTCTTGGCACAGGAACTGGATACCGCGTCGGGCCGACACGACTTCAGCTTCGTTTGCCCGGAAACACGTGAGGACCTTCCGCGATATCAGCCTATCAGCGAGAAGGAACTCGAGGTCGCGCTGCCGATGCTGACGCATTGCAGCGTCTTCTACGCCGATCGTCTATCGGACAACATCTTGGAAGCCATGAGAGCAGCGGAGGCGGCAGGCGCTGTCATATTCTTCGAGCCGTCGGCCTTCGAGGACAGCGAACTCTTCGAGGAGGCTTTGAGGCTCGCCACCATCCTCAAATACTCCGAGGATCGATTGGGAAAACGTCTCGCGGATATTCTGACCGACTGCGTTCGCATAGTTACGTACGGCGCAGCCGGCTTGGAGGTATGCGATCGTGGCGAAACGATCTGGTGCGAAGCCATTGACGCCCCGACGGTCCTGGACACGTGCGGGTCTGGCGACATGGTGAGCGTTGGCGTGATCGACTGGATGCTTACCAAGCAATTCGAGGCCGCCTGCCTGAAGGCGACAGATCTGCTTGAAGGCGTGGTGGCGGGTCAACGCCTTGCCGCCGAAAACTGCGCTTATGCAGGCGCCCGCGGGCTCTTCAAGAAGCGGGGCGCAAGTTACGTCCGTGAGGTCCTGAACGCTCGCGCTGCGAGGTTCTAGATCTCGACACCGATCATTCGGCGGCAACCAAACAAGCCTCGCCTTCATCGGCACCGGCGCGGAGTTCTGTGCGAATCTCCATCAACAGCACGCCCAACATGTTTCTTCCGACGCCGTTGACCTCGCCCCACAGCCGATTGACCTCGTTGTCGACAGTAGCGCTCTCAATAAGCTTGGCATCGCCTGTGGATAGAAGAAGTTCCTGCAGGTCAAGATGCTGGGTAAACTTCGCCCGAAGGATCGCCCGCATGCGATCAAACTTCGTCGTCGACCAGCCCGGAGCGACGTCCCAGTAGTAAAGGCCGTGAGCTGCCATGGCGAGGAGCGCAGGCGACGGCGCCTCCATGAGCCATTTGCGCACGGCTGGCTTTCGAGCCTTACCCGCCTGATACGCATGCTCGCTGGTCGCGAATACCTCGCCTTCGAAGACGACATTTCGCCGATAGAGGTTACTGAACGCGCCATAGGGCTTCTCACTTGCGCGGTAGAAGCGAATCTCGTGCATTGAACCTCCTTGCAAATTTTTCACCGATATCTCATGCTAATTTGCATGAAGCCAAGTAGCAAGCAAATAAGCGATCTCCAGGAGCGAATTTCGCGCGCTCGCACGAAAAGGAATCTGAGCTGTGCAGATTTGGCCAAGATGGCCCGGGTGCATGCCAGTCAAGTGAGCAGAATTTGTGCAGGCGATTTCAAGACATTTAGTAGCAATGTCGTGGAGATATGCAAAGTCCTGAAGGTCAAGGTTCCTCGCCTCGAGGAAGAGGAGGACATGGATACTGAATGGGCGAAGGCCCATGCAAGTCTTCGCCGCATCTGGGACGAGACGCCTGAGGGAGCCGCGGCGATCAGACGAGTGCTAGATGCCATTGCGGATTTGCACGACAAGGATGACGCGCGAAGGACTCCCTCGACCCAGTAAACTGCGGAACGTTCTGTGTCGGAGGGCAGTCGGCGAGAGGTGATCGTTACGTCAATTGTTCCCGCCCGCGTTCATTCCCCAGGGCATGATTGATCGCTTGGACCGCCTCGCATGGCCTTCGGCCACTAGCGCATATAGGACTGCGCTTCGCCGCGACGTTGGCGTGAATATCAAGACTGAGAAGCGAGGCAAGTGGCGTAGTGCCGGAACACACTCTTGGTGTCCTAGCTGCCAATGAATGCCGCCTATTTCAATCGCCTGTCTACCTCACCTTAACCAGCTCTCTGGTCAATGCGTGCATAAGCCCGGCAAGCGCCAAGATCTGGCCGTCTTCGGTCTCTGTTGAGTATGGCGAGACAAGGCTGCCATGCATGACGGAGTTTCGCAGCGCTTCCCACGCTGCGAGTTGTCCGGAGGTGACTATCCCGCGCTCTCTTAGGGCGACAAGAGAACGCTTGGCTGTCATCTGCGCTTGGCGTTTCACGGCACCGATTGCGGCGGACTTCAAGTTTTCGTCGCCTTTCCAAGCACCAATATGACAAGCAAGCGCGTCGATGGCATCCATATCGACGCCGGATCGAAGCGCCTTCGGAGCGGTCATCATGCGGGTAATGGCTTCGACGCTGCTCGCCACAGTCAAAGCCCAAACCCAACGAGATCCATCTGCCGCCTGAATCACCTCTTCATACAGCCTGGTGAGTTTGTTCCTGTCAAAATTCAGATTGCGCTCACTATCCCGGCTCAGCGCAACGTACGAAAGAAGTTGATGATACAACGTCCAGAACCCGGTCTGATCGGATAGCGCATTGTCCCCTGACCACAGCGTCAGCCATCCGGTTGATTCTGAGAAATCCGGTACCGGTCGTAAGCTGATATGAGAGAATCCATCGGGAAGATTTCGAGCAACGAGACGCGGGTATATCAATTGGCCAAACAAAATCCGCAACGGTTCACCAATCCAATTCTCCGTGTATGTCAGCGGCAATTGCTCAGACGCCGGGACGGTAACAGACAGCAGCCCCACAGCGGAATCGTAGTGAAACGTAATTTCTGACCCTAAAGTGTGCAGCGCGTATTCCGACAGAGATTCCCTACCTGTACGCAGTGTGCGTACGAAACGGGACAGAATAAGCGCGACCACACTTCCCCGCGGAATCGAAAAGATGAGTTCGGTTCTGTTGGTCTCAGATGCATTACAAGGTCCGTGGAGCCATGGACCACTATCCGTTCTGCCTGAGAAAACCCAATCATCCTCGCTGCCGGGCTCCACATTGGGAACAGTCCAGCCTCCCGCATATTCGATCTCGTCCTCATCCCAGAACACGAGCCGAAACCGCATGAGCCCGTCATAGGGATTATCTTGCTGACGCTTGAGCTGGCGGAACGTGTAAGCGGCATCAACTGGGCGGCCGCGGAGCGTGTAACGAAACGTCGTGTGGTCGACGATCTCGAACTCCCCGGCACCCACGACGATCGGTGCCTCAAAGTCGCGGGCACGCAGTTCCATCTTCTTGCACATAAGTGTTTTGGGTGTGTTGAGGAGGTGACGCCAGCGATCAAGCACTGCCATAAGAAATCCCTTCGGTATTCAAACCTAATTGCCGGTGAGGTATACATTCGCGATCAAGCCGCCAACAGATCTATCTGGCGACTATCTGGTAAAGCGCGCGCCCATTCGGCCCGGCGCTTCCGATATTCCTCATCGAAACTATGCCGTTCAAAGGTCTAGATACGCATGAGGAGGTAGATGCGTTCTTCGTTGAGCCGACCTTGGTCATCGGAGAGCTTCTCGAAATTCCAATGGTGGAGGACGTACGCGACCTCATCCTCGAGCCGCCTGTCATCAAAATATCCGGCCTCACACATCTCTTCGAGAATGCCGGCATTGGATGTCTCGAATAGCCACTGGCTTCGCTCTTCCTGCGACATCAGCTTGTAGCGCACGGGCTCCATAACCAGTTCGAGATTACAGCCCGCGTGTCCCAACGATGGGGGAAAGATGGTCTTAGCCATCTCTCCCCCGCCATCGCCGCCTGCGCCAGGGCGGGGCCGCCCGCTCGCAGGGCGGCGAATGGTCGTCGTCTTCCATCCTGATCCGATCCGCCCCGCTCGGCGCGCAGCCCAGCCCTGCTCGCCGGCAATGGCCCCCCTCTCTGCCGCGCGCTCACGCGCCCCCGGGAGGCATGTCGGGGACATGCCTCCGGCATTTACGAGAGAAAGGATCAAGACAATGGCAAGGACATCGAAGAAGGCGAAGACCGCCACCCTACTGGTGGCGGATCAGACGGAAACGTCGAGCGCGCGTCCAAACGCGGAAGCGATCCCGGCGAGCGGCACGGAGGTTTTCATTGCGCTCGACAAGCTGAAGAAGTCGCCGCGCAATGCGCGGAAGACCCCACACACTGAGGCGGAGATCGAGGCCTATGCGGCCAGCATCGCCGCCAAGGGGATGTTTCAGAACCTCGTTGTGGAGCCGGAGCTTGATGCGGATAGTCAGCCGACCGGCTTCCATTTCGTCACCATCGGCGAAGGCCGCAGGCTGGCGCAGTTGCTGCGCGTGAAGCGCAAGGAGATCAAGAAGAGCGAACCGATCCGCTGTGTCATCGACACGGCGAACGATCCGTTTGAGATCAGCCTGGACGAGAACGTCACGCGTGCGGCCATGCACCCCGCCGACCAGTTCGAGGCGTTTCGTGAGCTTGCGGAAAATCGCGGATTGGGAGCAGAGGAAATCGCCGCCCGCTTCGGCGTCACCGCGCATGTCGTGAAGCAGCGGCTTCGGCTCGGCGCGGTTAGCCCGAAGCTGATGCAGGTCTATCGCGACAGCGGCCTGACGCTGGACCAGTTGATGGCCTTCGCCATCACCGAGGACCATGCAAGGCAGGAGCAGGTCTATGAAGGCCTCGGCTACAACAAGGAGCCTTGGCTCATCCGCCGCGAAGTGACCAAGGCGAACGTTCCCGCCACTGACCGCCGCGCCATCTTCGTCGGCGCAGAAGCCTATACCGAGGCAGGCGGCACGATCATCCGAGACCTATTCACGGAGGATCGTGGCGGCTTCTATGAGGATGCCGCGCTGCTCGACCAGCTTGTCATCGAGAAGCTGGAGTGGACCGCGCGACAGGTGCAGGAAGCCGAAGGCTGGAAGTGGGCGGATGTGCATATCGACTATCCCCACGGCAACGGCATGCGCCGCGCTTACCCGCAGCCGGTGGACCTGTCGGAGGAAGACGAAGCCGCCTATGCCGCAGCCAAGGACGAATACGACCGCCTGACTGCGGAATGGGCGGGCACGGACGACGACCTGCCGCCCGATGTGGATCAACGCTTCGCGGAGCTTGAGGCCGAGATCGAGCGCATCGACGCGAAACGCCATGCCTACGATCCCGACGATATCACGCGCGGCGGCGTCTATGTCGTCCTGTCCCATGATGGCGAAGCGCGTATCGAACGCGGCTTCATCCGGCCCGAGGACGAGAGGCCGGTGCCGGAAGAAGCGGAGGACGGCGACAGCGTCATCAACGGCGTTCGCGTCAACGGCGACGGCGAAGTCATCGAGGACGGGGAGCCTGAGGACGGGGACCATGTTTCCGAACTTGACGCCGAGGACGAGGAAGCGGAGGAAGACGGCAAGCCGCTGTCAGATCTTTTCATCCGCGACCTGACCGCGCACCGAACGCTCGGCCTACGCGTTGCCCTGGGCGAGCAGCCGGACATCGCGCTCATCGCCGTCACCCATGCGCTCGCCGCGCAGACCTTCTATCGCGGTGCGGAGGCGCACGTCCTCGAAATCCGTCCCAACAGCCCGCAGCTTGCGAGCCACGCGGATGGCATCGAGGACACGCCTGCGGCGAAGACGCTGTCGGATCGGCATGAGGCATGGGCATCCGATATGCCCCGCGACGTGGCGGACCTTTGGGGCTTCATCGCCGGGCTGGATCGGGCGAGTGTGATGGCGCTGTTCGCGCATTGCCTCTCCCTGACCGTCAACGCGGTGCGCCTGCCTTGGGAGCATCGGCCTCGCGCGCGTCAGTCCGCCGACAGGCTGGCGACGGCGCTCGCGCTCGACATGACGGCACACTGGACGCCGACGACGCGGACCTACTTCGGCCGCGTAACGAAGGCGCACATCCTCGCCGCCGTGCGGGAAGCCGTCAGCGACGAGGCGGCGGATCGCATCGCCGGCATCAAGAAGCAGCCGATGGCGGAAGCCGCCGAGCAGCTTGTCGCCGGAACTGGTTGGCTCCCCGCCATCCTGCGAACCTCAGAACCCGCATGGCTGACGGAGCAGTCAGCGGAGCCGGATGCAGCGGCGGAAGGCGACGCTACTGGCCCGGTGCCTGACCCTGACGACCGGCAGGACGGCGCAGCCGAGCCGGAGGAAGCCGAAGCTTTCCCCGACGCCGCAGAGTGAAGCCCACGGCCGGAGCCGCAGCGGCGGCTCCGGCCGGACCCCGATCACCGCCGAGGAATTTTTCCGGCCGCGCCAGCGCGGCCGGAGACCTCGACCCGCACGACAGCAGGAACCATCGTTATGAGAAGTTACACCGAGCAGCGGGCCATGCTCGCCCGCATGGAGACATCACGCGCCGAAACGGAGCGCCATCTTGCCATCATCGAGAAGCAGGTCGCCGCGCGCGCCGAGCGGATGACCGTCACGGGCCGCGTGAAGTCCCGGCAATACGGCCGATCCACGAGTACCTGGACGCCCGCCGACGAGCGCGCTTTTCAGGAGAACGTCGCGGCGCTCCGCTTCAAGCGGCGCTGCGAGATCGAAGCGCTCTCCCGCAAGCTGGCCCGACAGGCCGGGGCCATCGCCGCCTTCCGGGTGCGCCATAGGATCAACGAGCCAACGCGGGAGACGGTGCCATGACCCGCCATCCACCCCGCGCCGAGCCGTTGATCCCGGACGATCTGCGTGGCCGAGGTTCAGGACGGCTTCGATCCGCTCCCCGTCGTGAAGCTGTTCACGCCCGACGCGGCGGCGACGTGGCTCATCACCGAGCCCTATCCCGAAGGCTCTGACGTCAGACTGTTCGGCTTGATGGACCTTGGTCTTGGCAGTCCTGAAACCGGCTATGCCATGCTGAGCGAGATCGAGGACGTTCGCGGCAAGCTTAGCCTGCCGGTCGAACGCGACCTCTATTTCAAGGCCGAGCATCGCTTGAGCGTCTACGCCAAGCTCGCCCGCCACGCCGGGATGATCGTCACTTGAACACATCGGTCCGGCGCACCATGCCGATGGTGCGCCGGACCAGCCGCAAACATTCGGCGGACACAGGAGATGGTCGCCGCAATCGTTATGACCGTAATACTGGTGGGCATGCTATGCGTGCTCGCCTACACGCTCGCGACCTACGCGCTGCCCTTCATGCTCGCCCTTGCCGCCGCGCGTTTCGCTTACGAGACGGGTGCAGGCTTCATCGGCGCGGCACTGGTCGGCCTGGCTGCAGGCGCGGTCTCCTTCGGCCTTCTCTCGTTGCTGTTTGCGGCCACCAGATCGCCGATCCTTCGCATCACCATTGCGCTCATCTTCGCCGCGCCTGCGACGGTCGCCGGCTACGCTCTTGTGCATGGTGTGGCTGGCGAGCTGGTGCCGTCTCCGGTCTGGCGGGCGATCTTTTCGGTGATTGGTGCGCTCGCCACCGGCCTGTCGGCTCTTGCGAAACTGGCTGCGCCTCCACCACGTTGATCAGAACCTGTTCGCGAGGTGGATTCCATATCCGAAGCAACATGATCTTGGCGTCGCCCTTCGGGCCGCGCTCTACTCGCCGCCTGCGGCGGCTCCCGAAGCCCCTGGCGGGTCTTCGCGCAATCGCGTGACGATCGCTGACGCAGAACATGGCGGCGGCGGACATTTCGCATGTCGCCTCCGCTTGGCGAAGCTTCGCGATGGCCGGTCCTACTGGCGGCGCGGCGGCGCGACGGCGTATCAGATGAGATTGCGTTATATCCTCGTCTTGGGTGACGACCGTGCCCGCAGGGACTGATCGATGCAAGGAACGACGGATTGTCGTGAAGGCTTGTGCGGAGGTGGTCATTGCCCTTGTCGGACCGCTCCAGTCATGCTGTTCGCATAAGACAGTGGCTCGGGCGAAGAACGCATTTCCGGCCTTTCAGGTGTCGCCAATGGCAACGACGACGCATGTCACCGCCTCGACATGAGGATTTTGGGCTCTCGACCCATTTGAGCCGGCGTAGCCGTTCTCGGTGCGGGAGAAAGCACGCAACCGATCGTGGCCGCCAAATCGTGGTTTCCTCCTGCTGTCTGACCAAGCCGCGCCCATCGCGGCCTCGAATGGGTTGGTCTGACCGAAGACCGGCGACGAAAATGCGTCGCCTCGATCGCCTTCCCGCAACGTCCGTCGCCGGCTTTTTTCCGCCGCCTTCGGCTTTGCATCGCGAAGCAAAAAAGGCCGGCGCCGGCCCGCCCTTCACTTTGTTGCGGCCCTACGGGTGCGGGGTCGATCGTCCCCGGTCTGTCGACCCCCATCGAGGCCGCGATGGGCGCGGTCCGATCAGCAGAAGGAAACTACGACATGGCAACCATCGGCACTTTCACCCGCACCGACAACGGCTACACCGGCGCGGTCAAGACCCTCAACCTCAACGTCAAGGCAGTGAAGTTCGCGCCGGCCGAGGGCGACAACGAGAAGGGCCCGGACTATCGCATCTTCGCCGGCGCCACCGAGTTCGGCGCGGCATGGAAGAAGCGGTCCGACAAGGGCAATGACTATCTCTCGGTCAAGCTCGACGATCCGTCCTTCCCGGCTCCGATCTACGCGAGCCTGGTCGAAGCCGAAGGCGAGGATCTGGCGCTCATCTGGTCGCGCCGCCGCATCGCCGAGTAAGACCGGCCACCGGTGGAGCCCCGCGCAAGCGGGGCTTTGCTTGCTCATGCCCGCCACCGCATCAGGAGTTCTATGCGGAGAGCTGCGCTCCGGTTTATCCCAATCCGCTGCGGCTGACGCCTTGCCGATCCTGGGGGAGCCAAGGGGTCTTACCCCTTGCTCCCCGCAAATGCCGCCTGCGCAATGGCAGGGCCGCAGCCTCGCAAAGCGACCAATCGCCACGACCCCCTCAACATCATCATCCGCTCCGCTCGCCCTGCAGCCCGGCCATGCTCGCCGGCATTTGCCCCCTCCATCCCCGCGCGCTCACGCGCCCCCGGGAGGCATGTCGGGGACATGCCTCCGGCAGCAACGGAAAAAGGAGCAACAATCATGAACATCATCAGCACCAGCCAGAACGGCCAGCAGGCAGCGACCGGCGGTTTCCGGGTGGACATCTCGCGCGGCGAGCGGATCGGCCGCGTTTCGTCGGAATGGTTTTCACGTCCGGACGACGAGCGCTATCTGTCGCTCACCGAGCTTTACGACGCCGTGAAGGCGCGCGCGGATCGCGCCAAGGCCCGCACCGTGGAGAGCCGCGCCGTGCGCGTGGAGGCGAGCCGGGAGGATGCGGAGAGGCTTTCGCTAATTGTCCCCGGACAGGAGCAGCCGATTGCCCCGACGCATTGGAGCTTCGGCCAGCTTTGCAGCCTTGTTAGCGCGCCCGCATCCTACATGCGCCAGCTTCCCGCGCCGCTGGCAGGCATCAACCTGCAGCACGGTCTTTTGAGCCACAGGGCCGAGCTTGTGAAGACGCTGGAGGCGGAAGACGGCCGTGTCGAGCTTCGCGCCGTGACTGGCCCCGATTATGGCCGTATCTGGGATCATGAGCTTGTCGCCGCCGTCATGCGCATCGCTGGAAACGGCACGGGCGATACCATGTGGAAGGTTCCCGGCGTGCTGGATTGGGCGACCATGACCCACAATCCATTCGTGGACGTGACCAAGGACACGACCACGCTTTACGCCAGCGACCGCGACGTGTTCCTGTTTCTGGTGGACGACACGCACCCTATCGAGGCCGGGCGCCTGCCGAACGGAGAGCCGGATTTGTACTTTCGCGGCTTCTACTGCTGGAACAGCGAAGTCGGATCGAAGACGCTTGGCATTGCCTCGTTCTACTTCCGCGCGGTTTGCATGAACCGCAACCTTTGGGGTGTGGAAGGCTTCGAGGAAATCAGCATCCGGCACAGCAAGTTCGCGGCGCAGCGTTTCGCCCATGAAGCGGCCCCGGCACTGACCAGCTTTGCCAATTCCTCGCCCGCGCCCTTCGTCGCCGGCATCAAGGCGGCGCGGGAGAAAATCGTTGCCCGCACGGACGACGATCGCGAAAGCTTCCTGCGCAAGCGCGGTTTCTCCAAGACCGAAACCGGCAAGATCATTGAGACCGTGCTTTCCGAGGAAGGGCATCCGCCCGCCAGCATCTTCGATTTCGTGCAGGGGATCACTGCCCATGCACGCGACAAGACCAATCAGGACAGCCGGCTCGATCTTGAAGGAAAGGCGAAGGCCTTGCTTGAGAAGGCCGCCTAGAAACCCACGCCGCGCGGGCGGTT
>NZ_JBIRCY010000081.1:0-26681 GCF_044326205.1 Mesorhizobium sp. IMUNJ 23232 | reverse complement strand
TCCGCACAGCGAACCGCCGCAATGCCTGCATGGCTCGGCGATTACAACAACCGCAGACCTCACGCCGCCCTCGGCGGAAAACCACCCATAGCTAGATTGATCAAGGACAACGTCCTTGGAAATGACACCTAGCCGCCGCGCATCGGCGGCATCACCACCTTGGCGGCGCGGCAGGCGCGGCGATCGATCTCCGGGCAGCCGCGGAACCGTAGATCCTTGGTCATGCAGATGCGTACCTCCCGCAAGAACCGGTGGTCGCAAGAGACGGCAATCTGCGACGCGTCGAGACCGGGATTGGCTTCGAGGAACGACTGCTCGGCCTCGCCGGGCGACAAAGTGCGGTAGTCGTCCAGCCTGCGGAATTCCTGGGGAACCACCACGCGCTCGCGGGCGAATCGCAGAACCTTGAAATAATCGGCCTGGGACAGGCCCGAACACGTGCCGTGCTTGCGCCATTCATGGCGGATCAGGCCGGCGGAAGGCATCAGGTCGTAAAGCGAACGGGCGGTGTCGTTGTCCACATCCTGGCCACCGGTTCCGCAATCCTCCGGAAAACCGCGCTCGAATTGCGGCCAGAGCCCGTGCACGACGAAGGCATAGGGCCGGCCTGAGGCGCATTGCTGGCGATTGGCGTTCTCACCTTCCGCCTCGCAGTAGCTTGGAGACCAGGACAGCGACAGGACGTAGAAGTCGAAGCCTTTGCCGAGCGGGATTTTTTTGCCCACGTCGACGGCTGCCGATTGTGCGGCTTCGGAATCGGATTGAGGCTGCTGGTCACAGCCGGCAAGGGCGAGAAGCGCCACGCCGAGAAATGCGGCGAGCCGGCGCGACGAGCGCCTGCCGCAGCGCATGATCAGATCATCGCAGGACGCGGCAGCGCCCGTTGTAGACGAACCAGCGGTCGAAACCGGACACGCAGAATTCGACATTCTGGTTGGCCGCGACAAAACCCATGCGCGCCTCGATCAGATACCAGAGGTCGCGCTTGCTGCCGTCGGAGAGGACGACGGTCGCGCCGCAATAACGGCGGCCGATCGGCCATTCCTCGGTTCGCGGGAAGTAGCGGTGCTCGTGGATGTCGCGGAAGTCGGTGATCGAGACGTCCGGGAGGTTGGGCACGTGGCTCACCTGATAGTCGAAACGCGCGGAAATCTTCTTGAGGAAGTACGGGTCTTCGCAGGCGCTGACCTTCGTGCCCGTCGGATCGATGAAATTGCTGAAATCCCCGGCATGGGAGGCGGAGGCGAACGTCACGCCGCTTAGGGCCAGGGCGGCCGCGACGATGGTTTTGACGACGTGCGACATGAGATTCTCTCAATCGGTCCGGGCAGTTGGACTTCCGGAATCACTCTGCGCAATGGCCGGCCACCGGTCAAGCTCCTGCGGTGTCCTTGGCCAGCCATTCCAGGGTCCATTCGCCACCTGGTGTTTCCGCCAGGACACGGTGCAGCGCCGGCAAGATCGAGCGCAGCTCGGATTCCAGCGTGAAGGGCGGATTGATCACCACCATCCCCGTCCCGTCGAGGCGCGGTTCGGCGGAAGGCGGTCGGACAGAAAAGCGGATGTCGAGGATTTTTGGAATGCCCGATTGCCTCAGCCCATGCGCGAATTCCGCGACGGCCTGGCGATCCTTGACCGGATACCAGAGCGCGCAGATGCCGCCTGGCCAGCGGCGATGCGCCTTCACCAGTCCCTGGAGCAGCCGATCGAACTCGCCGGGCTGCTCGAAGGGCGGATCGACCATGACCAGCCCGCGCTTCTCCTTCGGCGGCAGATGCGCGCCCAGCGCCAGCCAGCCGTCGAGCTCGATCACCCGCACCTGGTGGTCGCCGGCGAAGAGACCGGCCAGGCGATGGGCGTCCTGCGGATGCAGCTCGATCGCCGTCAGCCGGTCTTGCTTGCGCAGCAGATGGCGCACGATCAGCGGCGAACCTGGATAGTGCGTGAATTTTTCCTGGGGATTCGCTGCGACAACCGTTTGGAGATAAGGCGCGAGCTGGGCCGCGGCGGGAGCCGGCAGTTGTGCATCGCGCAGCCGGCCGATGCCGCCCAGCCATTCGCCGGTGCGCTGGGCGGCGTCACTCGAAAGATTGTAGACGCCGGCGCCGGCATGCGTGTCGATGACCCGAAACGCCTTGTCCTTGAGCTTCAGATAGTCGACGAGCCGCGTGAGGATAGCGTGCTTGACGACGTCGGCGAAATTGCCGGCATGGAAGGCGTGGCGGTAGTTCATAAGCGGGTCTTCAGGGTTGCGCGGCGCCGCGGCCCCAGCGCGGTTTTACCGGCGGCGGGGCTCCGCCGCTCCCACCGCCGGCGCGGCGCCGGAAGCACAGGAGGAAGCCGATCATGCCGACTGCCATGACCGAGAACCCGACCGGCTGGGCGCGCTGATCGTAGGAACCGCCACCGAGGAGCAGCAGATCGACAGATGCGACCTGGATACCTTCGGCGTCACCCGGTCCGACCGTGAAGGTGTAGCCTCCGTTCCCGACATCGGCGATCGACCCCGCCTGGATGCGAAAAACCTGAAGGTGCGTCTGCGGCGACTCCTCGCGCTTCTCGGCGCCGTCGAGCGTGAGGGTATTGGCAAGCACGGTCTTGCCTTCGGCGGCCGCCGTGATGGTCAGAACGCGTGCATCGCTGTCGAAGTTCGGCTGCAAGACGGCCGCAAGGTCTATCACCGCCTTGACCGGCGCGTCCGAACCCATCAGCCGCGCGTCGATAGGATGGAAGCCGGCAGCGTCCCCTACCCGCCACGTGCCGATCTCGTGGGCGGCGCGGTTCTGCATCGCCCACGGATAGACGAAGGCGATGCCGGCTCCGATCAGGAAAATCAGCAGGAAGATGATGCGCATCATGAACGGGATTCCGCGGCCGCCGACCTCACGCCCTGCGCTCCCATCGGCGCTCGGGCGTCTGCTGCCAATAGGTCACCGCATGGCCGGCAGCCTTGTGCAGCTTCCACTGGTTGCGCGCTTCCTCGACCTGAGCGGCGTCGTGGCCATCGAACATGAAGACGATGCGCTCGCAGGCATCGTCCTGCGGCGGGCTCGCCCCATCGACCACGAAGCGTACAGCGGCTCCGTTGCGGTTGTCCTGCCCCGTCGTCAGCAGCACGGGCTGTGCATCGGCGTGCGGGTCGCGATCGGTGCCGTGCGCCAGGAAGGAATCGTCGCGATACGTCCACAGATGCATGTCGAGACTGTCGCGGCGCTCGTCGCTGCCTGTCTGCACCACCGCACGCCAGCCACGCTGCACGGTCTTCTCGAGAAGCGCCGGCAGCGCGTTCTCGAGCGTCGATTCGGTCAGGTGATAGAAGAGAACGTCGGCCATGCCGAAGTATTTAGCCTTCGTAGTGGTCTCGCACCAGCCGGTCGAGCAGGCGGACGCCGAAACCCGAGGCCCAGGACTGGTTGATCTCGGTCGCGGGAGACGAGATTGCCGTGCCGGCGATGTCGAGATGCGCCCAGGGCGTTTCCTTGACGAAACGCTGCAAGAACTGTGCGGCGCTGATCGAACCGCCGTGACGGCCGCCGGTGTTCTTCATGTCGGCGTTCTTGGTGTCGATCATCTTGTCGTATTCGGTGCCCATCGGCATGCGCCAGAGCCGCTCCTGCGTCACCTGGCCGGCGGCAGTGAGTCGCTCCGAAAGTTCGTCGTTGTTGGAGAAAAGGCCGGCATAGGCGTTTCCAAGCGCGACCATGATGGCGCCGGTCAGCGTCGCAAGATCGATCATGAATTTCGGCTGGAAGCGGTCGTTGCAATACCAGAGCGCGTCCGCCAGCACGAGCCGGCCCTCGGCGTCGGTGTTGATGACCTCGATCGTCTGCCCCGACATCGAGGTGACGATGTCGCCCGGCCGTTGCGCATTGCCGTCGGGCATGTTCTCGACAAGGCCGATCATGCCGACGACATTGGCCTTGGCCTTGCGCGCGGCAAGCACATGCATCAGGCCGGCAACGGCGGCCGCACCTCCCATGTCGCCTTTCATGTCTTCCATGCCCGCAGCCTGCTTGATCGAAATGCCGCCGGTGTCGAAGACGACGCCCTTGCCGATGAAGGCGACGGGCTTGTCCTTGGGCTTGCCGCCGTTCCACTGCATGACGACCAGCCGGGGCGGCCGCACCGAACCCTGCGCCACGCCCAGCAGCGCGCCCATGCCGAGCTTGCGCATCTCCTTCTCGGTCAGCACCTCGACCGTGACGCCGAGCGCCTTCAACTCGGACGCCTTGGCCGCGAACTCCACCGGCCCGAGTATGTTCGCCGGCTCGTTGACGAGGTCGCGGGCCAGAAGCACGCCGTCGACCGTGCCCTCCGCCGCCGCGAAGGCACGCTTGGCCGCCGTCGGATTGGCGCATTGGATGACGATGCGGGCCGGTTTGTTGTCGGCCGCGCCGTTGGCGTCGTCCTTCTTGGTCTTGTAGGTGTCGAAACTGTAGTTCCTGAGCAGGATGCCCGCCGCGATGCTGGAAACCTCGCCGGGGCCGATGGTGACCCCGGGCAGTTCCGCTACAACCGTAATATCCTTGGCTTTCTTCACCTGGGCGGCAATGGAGCCGCCAAGCCGCCACCAGCACGATTCGGTCAAGGACGCTGCCTTGCCGACACCGACGGCGATCAGCCGGTCGAGCGGCGACCTCTCCGGCGCGATCACATCGACAGCGCTTCCGAACTTGGCCTTGAATTCGGAGACATCGAAGGCGCGCGGCAGGACATTGCCGGGATCGCAAGCCTTCGCCGCCTCGCCCAACCCCTCGGCTTCCGCCGCCAGAACGACGGCCACCCCTTTTTTGGGGGGAGCAAACCTGGCGAAGCTTATCGTGGGTCTAGGCGTCATCGGCATCCATTTCCAAAGGCGGAGGTGTTTTGTGACGCAACCTTTGAGAGTTTTCGCCGATTTGGCAAGAATCTTCGGCTGCGCCAAAGCCGGACCGTAGCAAAATCGTCGCGAAATCGTCGTGCGGCTGTAAGGTGGGCGTCAGGAAGCGGGGTTACCAGACACGGAGCACAAGGTAGCGGCGCAGCGCCTCGGACAGAGGCGCCGGCATGTTGGCAACTTGAGCGATCGAGTTGGAGAAAGCATGACCGATATAGCCGCCGTCCGCCATTCAGACCCAGCGATATGGCGGTCGACCCGGCACCTCCCGGCCCCGAGCGGGCGGACGCTTGCTTGGATCGCGATCGTCACGCTTGCGATATTCTCGTTGTTTCCGGCCTTGGACATAGCGGCCAGCAAGCTCTTCTTCGTCGAGACACCGTGTGCGACGGACGCTGCGAGCCTGGCCGTCTGTGGGGTTTTTCCGGCCAGGTACGATCCAGTCCTCGGCCATCTGCGCCAGGCGCTGCAGGCTTTGCCGTTCATCGTCGCGCTGTCGCTCGGCATCTGGGTGGCCGTGAGATTGGTGTTCACCGGACGGCTCGGCGCGCTCGGGCGGATGGCGGCGACCGCCTTCTGGACCTACGCGATTGCCGTCGGGCTGGTCGTCAATGCCGGCCTGAAGGGATATTCAGGCAGGCCACGGCCGATCCATGTCGATCTGTTCGGCGGCGATCTTCCGTTCGTGGCAGCGGGCAAGATCACCAGCTACTGCGCGTCGAACTGCTCCTTCGTCTCGGGAGAAATGGCGTCGGCGACCTGGCTCCTCTGCGTCGTGCCACTGCTGCCGGCAGCCTGGCGCACGATGGGCTTCGCGATCGCGGCCGGTCTCGCCACACTGACCGGCGTTTTGCGTATTGCCTTCGGTGCCCACTATCTTTCGGATGTGCTGCTTGCGGCCACCGTCACTCTGGCGGTCCATCATCTGGTGACGGCCGCAGCAGTCAAACTCCACCGCGCCCGCCGGCACTTCGGCGCGGAAATTCTCTCCACAACTTCCGCGCAAACGCGCAGATGGCTGAAGCGGGCCAAGGAATGGCCGCGGCGCAAGCAGAGCTGGACCTGAGCGGCCTTCACTAAAAATATTTGTTCGGCCACAATAAAGCGTTAACCCTGACTCTTGGCGGTTTCTTAGCCTTGGCCGGCCGACAATGCGCGCGTCCGGGACAGGGCGCGGCGACATGGCGGGGGCTGCACCGGTTGAACTGTCGCGGGCCGGCGCATAGTTTAGGCGGGCTCCGTTCATCGCGGCGCCCAGGGACGTCCAGGGAATTCCTCCGCTGATGAAGGTCATCGAGCGCTACATTTTTCTGAAAGGGCTGCTGACGTTCCTCGCCACGCTGGGGGGCACGATGGCGATCGTCTGGGTGACGCAGGTGCTGCCGCGCCTCGACCTGGTGACCAGCAACGGCCAGAGCGCCGGCGATTTTATGTATCTTGCGAGCCTGATCCTGCCCTCGGTGGTCCCTGAGGTGCTGCCCTTCGCCATGGCCATCACCGTCGCGCAGACTTTCGCCTCGATGAACACCGATTCGGAACTGGTGGTGATCAATGCAGCCGGCAGCTCGCGCTGGATCGTGATCAAGCCGATCCTGATCCTGGCAGCGCTGGCAAGCATCACCTCGTTCCTGTTCGCCAATGTCGTCGACCCCTATTCGAAACTTGAATTCCGCCGCCTGCTTGCCAGCGCGCGAGCCGATCTCATTTCGCTGGTCGTGCAGGAAGGTTCGTTCCGCCAGATCGAGAAGGACCTTTATATCCAGATCGGAGAGCGGCTGCCGGGCGGCGACTTCGGCAGGATTTTCCTTGCCGATTCACGCCAGGACGGCGCCGACTTCATCTATTACGCGAAGAAAGGCTCGGTGGTCGAAGACGGCGACGACAAGACGCTGGTCATGAATGACGGCGTCGTCCAGCGAAAGGCTTCCAACGGCGACGTGTCGGTCATCCATTTCGATTCCTACGCTTTTGACCTTTCGGTGTTCGCTGCGAAATCCGGCGGCGGCAGCATGTATGCGAAGGATCGCGACCTCCTCTACCTGCTCGATCCCGATCCCAGCGACACCGCGTTCCAGAAGAAGCCGCAGGAATTCCGGGCGATGCTCCACCGGCGGCTTGCCGAGTGGCTTTATCCCATCGTCTTCGCGCTTATCGGACTGGCGGTGGCCGCTGACGCGAAATCGCATCGCGAAGGCCGCATCCATCCCTTGGTCACCACGCTTGCGCTGGCGCTGCTGGTGCGATGGCTGGGCTTTTTCACCGGCAACCAGGCCCAGACCTCGCCCCTGTTCGTGCCGCTGGTCTATGCCGTTCCATTGCTTGCATCGGCGATCTCGGTCTGGTTCATCGCCACCAACCGGACGATGGAATTGCCGGTGACCTGGGCCGATTCGCTGATGTCGTGGTCCCGCCGGATTGCCGACCGCATGGCCTTCCTGCGCATACGGGGCGGCACCGAACCGGGACAGGGGCAGGCATCGTGACCTGGACGCTCGGCCGCTATTTCTTCTTCCGCTACGCCACGATCACGGCGTGGTTCTTCCTCGGCATCTTCGCAATGGTGTTCCTGATCGATTTCACGGAACTGTCGAGCCGCACATCGGCCTTCAAGAATTTCACCGTGCAGATCGCGCTGGCGATATCGATCCTGCGCGTGCCGATGATCGTGCAGCAGGTGATCCCGTTCATCTGCCTTTTCGGCGCGATGGCGACGCTGGTGTCACTCAACCGCAAGTATGAGCTAGTGATCGCGCGGGCGGCGGGGATATCGGCCTGGCAGTTCCTGTTCCCCGTCTGCCTCGGGGCGCTGACGATCGGTCTGCTGACCATCTTCCTGCTCAATCCGATCGCAGCGCGCGGGCTGGCGCGGGCCGAAAACATCGAGGCCTATCTGCGCGCCGGCGACCCGACGGCGCCAAGCGCCTTCGACGTCCCCTGGATCCGGCAGAAGACCGAGGGCACGGATACGATCATCGGCGCCAAGATGATTCTCAACCGAGGGCTGGAACTCGTCGACGCGTCGTTCTTCTCCTTCGACGCCGACGGCAACATAGTCGAGCGCAGGGACGCGCGGCGTGCCCATCTGCGCGACGGATATTGGGACCTGGTCGACGTCAAACGCCTGCGCGAGGGCCAGAAGATCGAGACCGTGGCGGAGGACCGGGTTCCGACCAACCTCACGCCTGCTTTCGTGCAGGAGAGATTGGCGCAACCGGAGACGGTTCCGTTCTTCGAACTGCCGTCGAAGATCGAGGTGGCGCGGTCCTTCGGCCTGAAGGCAAACGCATTCTCCATGCAATTTCATTCACTTGTGGCGCTGCCGATGCTGCTGGTGGCGATGACGCTGATCGCCGCGACCGTGTCGATGCGCTTCGCCCGGCTCGGCCAGTCGATCGCGATGATTCTGGGTGGCGCGCTTGCCGGCTTTCTGCTTTATGTGGTGTCTGTTCTCGTGAGGGCCTTCGGCAACGCCGGATTCGTGCCGCCTTACGTCGCTGCATGGTTGCCGGTGGTGGTCACGTTGTTTTTTGGGGTAACATTCCTGCTGTACAAGGAAGACGGTTAGTGAGGGGTCCGTCACCCGCATTCGGCCGCAGATCGGCCCGCATCGTGCGTCTTTACGCCACGACGGCGATCGTCTGCGCCCTCGGACTCGGCTTCGCCGGTGCTGCCTCCGCGCAGGACGTCGGCGGACTGGCCGAGCGCATGGCCGGAAACGTACCGAGCGATTCGCAGATGCTGCTCGAGGCGGATACGCTGGTCTACGACATCGACGCCGACATGGTGACGGCGGTGGGCGGCGTGCGCATCGACTATGCCGGCAACAAACTTGTCGCCCAGCGCGTCAGCTACAACCGCAAGACATCGCGCCTAGTGGCCAGCGGCGGCGTGCAGCTCATCGACAGCGACGGCACCAAGGTCTTTTCCGACGAGGTCGACATCACGGACGACTTCGCCGACGGATTCGTCAACGCGCTGCGTGTCGAGACCATCGACAAGACCTATTTCGCCGCCGAAAGCGCGAAGCGCGAGGGCGGCCAGGTGACCACCTTCAACAATGGCGTCTATACGGCCTGCGCGCCTTGCGAGGAGCAACCGGACCGCGCGCCGATCTGGCGCATCAAGGCCAAGAAGATCATCTGGAACGGCAAGACCAAGACGGTGCGCTTCGAGCAGTCACGCTTCGAGTTCTTCGGCTTTCCGATTGCCACCCTGCCGGCCTTCGAGATTGCCGACCCGACCGTCAAGCGCAAGAGCGGCTTCCTGTTCCCCGGCGCCAAGATCAATTCCAATCTAGGCTACGGCCTGACCGTGCCTTATTACTTCGCGCTTTCGCCGACCTATGACCTGACCGTCGCCGGCACCGGCTATACGAAGCAGGGCTTCCTGGGCGAAGCCGAATGGCGGCAACGCTTCGACAACGGCGAGTACAGCCTGAAGATCGCCGGCATCTACCAGGCCAAGCCGGGCGACTTCAACGACCAGAACAGCGTCAATTCCGGACCGACCGGCGATCCGAACCGGTGGCGCGCCATGGTCGGCTCGAAGGGCCATTTCGACCTCAATTCGCGCTGGCAGGTCGGCTGGGACATACTCTACCAGACCGACAAGAATTTCTCGAGGACCTACGGGATAGAAGGGTTTGACGACTTTGTGCAGCGCTCCGAGGTCTATCTGACGGGGCTGAACGACCGGAACTATTTCGATCTTCGCGGCATGAAGTTCGACGTCCAGGAAGACGTGCTGGATTCCAGTCAGTTTTCGACCGACGAATATCAGCCCTGGGTCCTGCCCAGCTTCGACTACAGCTATATTCCCGACGAACCGCTTGCCGGCGGCGAACTGCGGCTGGACGTCAACGCCCGCTCCATCTACCGCTCGCGGCTAGACGACAACACGTTCGACAACGATGAGAATTCGGATTTCCGCAACGATCTCGTTCAGGGTATCGAAGGGTATTCGAGCCGGCTGACCGCCGAAGCGGAGTGGAAGCGCTCCTTCATCACCGATGGCGGACTGGTCGTTACGCCGCTGCTGCAATTCCAGGCCGATACCACCTATGTCAACCAGTCGCAGTCATCGGTCGACGCGATCAATGCGCTCGCCAATACGCCCGGCGGGGTTGCACCCGTGGACATCCGGTCGGACTACAACCGCGTGATGGCCACCGCAGGCATGGAGGTGCGCTGGCCGGTCCTGTTCTCCAGCGCGAACTCCTCGCATGTGCTCGAGCCGATGGCGCAACTGTTCGCGCGCCCAGACGAGCCCTACAGCTCGACCTACGGTATCCCCAACGAGGACGCCCAGAGCTTCGTTTTCGACGCCACCTCGCTGTTCGATCGGGACAAGTTCTCCGGTTTCGACCGGATCGAGGGCGGAACCCGCGCCAATCTCGGACTCCGCTACAGCGGCACCTACGACAATGGCTGGATGACCAACGCGCTGTTCGGCCAGTCCTATCAACTGGCAGGCGATAATTCCTTCGCCTCGCCCGATCTCGTGCATGCCGGCGCAGAGTCCGGCCTGGAAACCGATACGTCCGACTATGTCGGTCTCGTCGGATTCGCCACGCCGTTCGGGCTCTCGGCCTCTTTGAGCGGCCGCTTCGACGAGCAGACCCTCGAGTTGCGCCGTTCCGAAGCGAAGGCAGGTTATGTGAATGGCCCGGTAAGCCTCACCACCAACTACACCTTCATCCAGGCGCAGCCGCTCTATGGCTACAGCGAGGATCGCCACGAGGTGAGCGGCGGAGCCTCGGTCCGCTTCCATGAGAACTGGCGGGCTTTCGGCTCTGGCACATACGACCTCCAATCCAATGTGCTGATTTCCGACTCGCTCGGATTGGCCTATGATGACGAGTGCTTTGCCTATGCGCTGACCATGACGACGTCCCGCGACACTGATGACAACAGCACCGACGAACGGACTTTCGGGTTCAGCATATCGTTGCGGACGCTCGGCGACATCGGCAACGGCTCGACCTCGTTCGAACGTAGCTCGGCAAGTTCGTTCATCCGGTAATTGTCGCGGCGGCCTATTTTCCAGGGCGCGTCATCGTTTCGCCCCAGACGTCCGTCATCGACCGGACAGTAAAGCCGCAGGGAAAGAAAAACGGAACCTTGGGATGGCCTCCGTGAAAAAAACACTTCTATCGCTGAATGCCGCTCTGTTCATCATGGCGGCGGCAATGTCCGTTTCGCCAGTCGGATACGTCCATGCGGCGAGCGAGATCAAGTTCGTCGTCAACGGAGTTCCCGTGACGAACTATGACATCCAGCGCCGCGCCGCCTTCCTGAAACTGCAGCGCAAGAAGGGCAACCTGACCCAGCTTGCCGGTGACGACATGGTGGACCAGACACTGAAGCGCGCCGAGACCGCGCGCCTCGGCATCAAGGTGCCGGATGACGCCGTCAACGCCGCCTATGCCCGCTTCGCCAAATCCAACAAGATGACGCCTGCGCAGTTGACCGGCATTCTCGACAAGGCCGGGGTTACCGCGCCGCACTTCAAGGAATACATCCGCACGCAACTCGGGTGGAACCAGGCGCTGTCGTCGCGCTACAAGGCGCAGGGCGGCACGATGAGCGAACAGGACGCGGTGCGCCGCATGCTCGAGAAAGGCGGCAACAAACCGTCTGCGACCGAATATATGCTGCAGCAGGTGATCTTCGTCGTCCCGGCATCGGAACGCGGGTCGATCGGCAAGCGCAAGAAGGAAGCTGAGGCTTTGCGCCAGCGCTTCACCGGGTGCGACAGCACGCGCGAATTCGCCAAGGGTCTGCTCGACGTTACGGTTCGCGACCTCGGCCGCGTGCTCGCGCCGGAATTGCCGACGGACTGGGCGGAGCAAATCAGGGCCACCAAGATCGGCGGCGCCACGCCGGTCCGCGAGACGGATCGCGGCGTCGAGTTCATCGGCATATGCCGCACCCGCGAGGTTTCGGACGACCGCGTGGCGAAATCCGTCTTCCAGGCCGAGGGCAACGAAGAGGATCAGGCCGGAGAGCTCGATAAGAAATACACCGCCGAACTCCGCGAACGCGCCAAGATCGTCCAGCGTTGATTTCATAGCATCCGCGCTCCCGAGCGCGGAATTTGATACATGTTTGCGAAGCGGCCGCAGCGCACGCTTTCTCGTGCCGTCGAACAGGATCTCCAGGCTTCCCATGGCTTCGCCGCATCAACCGCCGCTGGCGCTTACGTCCGGCGATCCGGCAGGCATCGGTCCCGACGTCGCATTGATGGCCTGGCTGCGGCGGAGGGCCGGCGTGCCATGTTTTTACCTGCTTGGCGACCCGGCGGCGCTTGCAAGCAGGGCAAGACGCCTCGACCTCGACGTGCCGATCAAAGAGGTCGAACCGGCGGATGCCCGTAAAACCTACGCACAGGCGTTGCCCATCGTGCCGCTCGCAGCGCGGTTCGATGATCGTCCGGGCAGGCCGGACATTGCCAATGTGCCGGGCATCATCGAATCGATCGACCGGGCCGTCACCGACGCATTCGATGGCCGCGCCTCGGCGGTCGTCACCTGCCCGATCGCCAAGAAGGTCCTGTATGATGGCGGGTTCAGGTCTCCCGGCCATACCGAATACCTCGCCGAACTGGCAAGTATCCGCACCGGCAGCATCGCGCGTCCGGTGATGATGCTGGCCGGGCCGGAGCTTCGCACCGTACCGGTGACCATCCACATCCCGCTTGCCGAGGTGCCGTCGAAGCTGACGGAACAGGATATCGTCGAGACCGGCCGCATCGTTGCGGGCGAGCTTGAGCAGCGCTTCGGCATTCTCCGCCCCCGTCTGGCGGTCGCCGGCCTCAATCCGCATGCCGGCGAAGAGGGTGCGATGGGCGTGGAAGATGAAAAGATCGTCCGGCCGGCGGTCGAAGCGCTGATTCGGGAGGGCATCGAGGCACGAGGGCCGCTGCCGGCGGATACGCTCTTCCACGGCCGGGCGCGAAAAACCTATGACGCGGCGCTCTGCATGTATCACGATCAGGCGCTGATACCGGCGAAGACGCTGGCCTTCGACGAGGCGGTCAATGTGACGCTGGGCCTGCCCTTCATCCGCACCTCGCCCGACCATGGCACGGCCTTCGATATCGCCGGCAGCGGCACGGCGAAACCCGACAGCCTGATCGCAGCACTTCGTCTTGCCGGGCAAATGGCCGCACGGTCGATGGCATGAGCGTCGCCCCGGACGGCCTGCCGCCGCTGCGCGAGGTGATCGAGCGCCACGGGTTGCAGGCGAAGAAGGCGCTCGGCCAGAATTTCCTTCTCGACCTCAACCTGACGGGAAAGGTGGCGCGTGCCGCCGGTCCGCTCGACGACGTGACGGTAATCGAGGTCGGCCCGGGTCCCGGCGGCCTCACCCGCGCCCTGCTGATGCATGGGGCGAAGCGCGTCGTGGCGATCGAACGCGACGAGCGCTGCCTGGCGGCGCTGGAAGAAATTTCCGCGCATTATCCGGGTCGGTTGGAAGTGGTGGCGGCGGATGCGCTGAAGACCGACATGGCGGCGCTGACGGCCGGCGAGCCGGCCAAGATCGTCGCCAACCTTCCCTATAATATCGGCACCGAACTGCTGGTCCGCTGGCTGACCGTGGCGGAATGGCCTCCCTTCTATCGGTCGCTGACGCTGATGTTCCAGAAGGAGGTCGCCCAGCGCATCGTCGCCGAGCCCGGCAGCGACGCCTATGGGCGGCTTGGGGTGCTTTCAGGCTGGCGCTGCAAGGCCGACATCGCCTTCGACATCCCGGCGCGCGCCTTCACCCCGCCGCCGAAGGTGACGTCGTCGGTCGTGCATCTGGTGCCACGCGCAGCACCGCTGCCCGCCGACATCCACAAGCTGGAGCGCGTCACCGAGGCGGCGTTCGGGCAGCGGCGGAAGATGCTGAGGCAGAGTTTGAAGAGCCTTGGCGGCGAGGTACTGCTGGAAAAAGCAGGTGTTGATGGGACGCGGCGCGCGGAGACGCTGAACGTGGAGGAGTTCGTGCGCCTGGCGAACGCGATATAAGAGACGGGGCACTATACCCCTCGCCCGTCCCGAGCCCTCAGCACGTGCGGAAGATCAGGCCTTCTCGTCGAGCAATCCCGAGACGAAATCGAACAGGCCCGGCCGGCGGTCGCGGCGCAGGCGCTCGGCGGTGACGATCGCCTTGACCTGCGAAAAGGCGCGATCGAGATCGCGGTTGATCACCACGTAATCGTAGTCGCGCCAGTGCTCGATCTCCACCCTGGCGTTTTCGAGCCGGCGGGCGATCGTGTCGTCCGAATCCTCGGCGCGGCGCTTCAGCCGGCTCTTCAGTTCGGTCATCGACGGCGGCAGGATGAAGATCGAGACGATGTCGGCCCGCATCTTGTCCTTCAACTGAAGCGCGCCCTGCCAGTCGATGTCGAACAGCATGTCGCGGCCTTCCGCCATGGCGGCCTCGACCGGTTCGCGCGGCGTGGCGTAGCAGTTGCCGTGCACCTCTGCCCATTCCAGAAGCGCATCCGAATCGCGCAGCCGATCGAACTCGCGCCGGGAGACGAAGCGATAGTGGACGCCGTCGATCTCGCTGCCGCGGCGGGCGCGCGTGGTGACGCTCACCGAGAGGCTGAGTTCGTGGTCGCTTTCGAGCAGGTTGCGCGCGATGGTCGACTTGCCCGCGCCGGATGGCGAAGACAGCACCAGCATCAAGCCGCGGCGGCGAATGCCCGCTGTAAGCTGTCCGGTCTCCATCCCTACTCCAAATTCTGGACCTGCTCGCGGAACTGGTCCACGACCGCCTTCAGCTCCAGGCCGATGGCGGTGATCGCTCCCGCGTTCGACTTAGAACACAACGTGTTTGATTCGCGATTAAATTCCTGCGCCAGGAAGTCGAGCTTGCGGCCGATCGGCCCGCCGGCGGCGAGCAGCGCCCGACCGGAGGCGACGTGCGTCGTCAGCCGGTCGATCTCCTCGCGGATATCGGCCTTGGTGGCCAGGAATGCCGCCTCCATATGGAGCCGGGCCTCATCCAACCCAGCACTCGCGTCCATCAACAGCGCGACCTGCTCGGCGAGGCGCGCGCGGATCGTGGCCGGGTCGCGGGACGGGTCCACTTCCGCCCGCGCCACGAGCGATTCGATCGCGTCGATGTGGCCGCCAAGCACCTCGCCGGTCGCTTGTCCCTCCGCCTGGCGGGCCTTCGCAAGGTCGGCGATGGCGTGCTGGAAGGTGGCGAAGATGGTAGCGTCGAGGCCGGCGCGCGTCTCCTCGGTCTCCAGCGTCTCGGAAGGTTCGAGCACGCCGCGCAGCGCCAGCAAACCGTCGGCGCTGGCGGGAGCTGTGCCAAACTGTTCCTGGAGCCGTCTGGCGAGGCCGGCCAGATCCTTCAGGAATGCCTCGTTGATGACCGGCTGCATGGTGCCACCACCAACCTTGCCGATGGTCAGTGTTGCTTGGAAATTGCCGCGCGCGAACCGTTTCTGGAGCGCCTGCCGCACGCCAGGTTCGAGACGTTCGTAGCCGGGCGGTAGCCGCAGCCGGATCTCGATCGTCTTGCCGTTGACGGATTTCAGTTCCCAGGCAATGGAGGTTCCGTCCACCTCGCCCGTGGCACGGGAAAACCCGGTCATGCTTTGAAGGGTCATCGAGAGGCGTTCCTTCCGACAAATACTCTGATGCCGGGAGGCAGGCGCCTCCGGGATAACGCAATGTCATCCTTCCGATACCGGGTCGACAGGATCGCGTCCAGCCGTGCAGCCGGCGCCGTTAACGGAGTGTGGTGTCAGCCCAGGCGGCGGCTATACCCGCGGTGAAGCGTTGCGCACTACTGCGCCGTGCCGTTGCCCGTCTTGGCAGCGTCACCGCCCTGCTGCTTCTGTATGGCTCGCCAACGGGCGACGTTGCGGTTGTGCTCGTCGAGCGAACTCGCAAAAACATGGCCGCCCGTGCCGTCAGCAACGAAGTAGAGGTCGTCTGTCTGCAAGGGATTGGCGACCGCCTCAAGTGCCGCGCGCCCCGGATTGGCAATCGGCGTCGGCGGCAGTCCACTGATGACATAGGTGTTGTAGGGCGTCGGCTTTTCGAGGTCGGACTGGTAGATCGGCCGGTCCGCCGGTTTGCCCGCGCCGCCGAACAGGCCATAGATGATCGTGGGGTCGGACTGGAGCCTCATCTTCTTGCGCAACCGGTTGACGAAAACCGACGCGACGTGCGGCCGCTCGGAATCGACACCAGTTTCCTTTTCGACGATCGAGGCAAGCGTGACGAATTCGTTGACGTCCGCCAGCGGCAGGTCGGGCGCGCGCTTGGCCCATACCTCGTCGATCAGTTCCTGCTGCTGCTCCTGCATCTTGGCGATCATCGTCTTGCGGTCGGCGCCGCGCGTGAAGCGCTGGGTATCGGCCGCAAGGCTTCCCTCCGGCGGCATCTCGGACGGCATGGCGCCGCTCAGCGCCTCGTTGTCGGCAATCCGCCGCAACGCCTGCGCGACCGTCAGGCCTTCGGGGATCGTCAGCGAATGCATGATCGACTTGCCGCTCTGCAACAGCTTTATGATGTCGCGCATCGACGCGCCGGCCGGCACCTCGTACTCGCCCGCCTTCAGCGTCGCGTCGCCGCCATAGGCGCGGTGGCCAAGACGGAAGATCAAGGCGTCGCTGATAAGGCCGTTCTGTTCGAGTTGCGCGGCAATCTGCGCCGTGCCGGTGCCTTCCTTGACCAGGAAAGTTTTGGCCACCGTTGCCGGTCCCGGAGCGTCGAAAGACTCCTTGCCGACATAGACCGCGACGCCGGCCGCGATGACCACCAGCATCACCAGCGAGACGACGAGATTCATGAAAACGACGATCTGGTTGCGCGAGGCGCGGGAGCGACGCGAGGCCGGTGGCGGCGTCCCCTTTTCGGGGCGAAGCGCCTCGCTGGCCGTCTTGGCGGCGGCGGGCTTCGGCGGCTCCGGCCGGCGGCCGAATTCGGCTGTGTTCGTCTGGGTTTCGCTCATTGCCGTAGCCTGGAGCCTCTATAATGCCGCACCGATCTCCCGCGGGGGAGACTAGGCGCGAATATGGCAAAATTCACGGCAGGCCGAAGCAACGCGGCGTCAGCCCTCGAAGCGCTGGAACACCAGCGACGCGTTGGTGCCTCCGAAACCGAAAGAGTTCGAAAGCGCGACATCGACCTGACGCTGCCGCGCCGTGTGCGGAACGAGATCGATCGCGGTCTCGCGCTCCGGATTATCAAGGTTGATGGTCGGCGGCGCGATGTTGTCGCGGATCGACAGCACCGAGAAGATCGCTTCGGCAGCACCCGCCGCGCCGAGCAGATGGCCGATCGCCGACTTGGTCGACGACATCGAGATCTTCGACGCCGCATTGCCGACCAGCCGTTCGACCGCGCCAAGCTCGATCGTGTCGGCCATGGTCGAGGTGCCGTGGGCGTTGATGTAGTCGAGGTCGGCAGGCTGCAGGCCGGCCCGCTTGACGGCGGCGCTCATGCAGCGGAAGGCGCCGTCGCCGTCCTCGGCCGGGGCCGTGATGTGATAGGCATCGCCGGTCAGGCCATAGCCCACCACCTCTGCATAGATCTTGGCGCCGCGCGCCTTGGCGTGCTCGAGTTCCTCGAGGATGACAACGCCGGCGCCCTCGCCCATGACAAAACCGTCGCGGTCGCGGTCGAAGGGACGCGAGGCGGTTTCCGGCGCGTCGTTGCGGTCGGTCGACAAGGCCCGGCAGGCAGCGAAGCCGGCCATGGAAAGACGTGTCACCGGCGCTTCCGCGCCACCGGCCAGCATAACATCGGCGTCGCCGAACATGATCAGCCGGGCCGCGTCGCCGATGGCGTGCGCGCCGGTCGAGCAGGCGGTGACGACCGCGTGGTTCGGGCCCTTGAGGCCGTGGCGGATCGAGACCTGGCCGGAAACCAGGTTGATGATGTTGCCGGGAATGAAGAACGGGCTGATGCGGCGCGGGCCGCGTTCCTTGAGCAGCAGGGCATTGTCGGCGATGCCGTCGATGCCGCCGATGCCCGAACCGATCATGACGCCGGTGGCGTTGCGGTCCTCGGTGGACTTCGGCTCCCAGCCAGAATCCTTCAGCGCCTCGTCGGCGGCGGCTATGCCGTAGAGGATGAAGTCGCCGATCTTGCGGAGCTCTTTCGGCTCAAGATAGGATTCGGGGTGGAAAGTGTGGTCGCTGCCGTCGCCGCGTGGAATGACGTGTGCGATCTTGCAGGCGATGTCCTCAACCTCGAAGGTCGTGACCCGCCGGCAGGCGCTCCTGCCGGCAAGAATCTGCTTCCAGGTATGGTCCACGCCAACGCCGAACGGCGAGAGCAGACCCAGACCCGTAACCACGACACGCCTCATCGCAGTCTCCCGATGCGCTGACGGCATGCCGGGCGGATCAGGCCGAAGCTTTGTCGATGTACTTCACCGCGTCGCCGACGGTGAGGATCGTCTCGGCTGCATCATCCGGAATCTCGACGCCGAATTCTTCCTCGAAGGCCATGACGAGTTCGACCGTGTCCAGGGAGTCCGCGCCCAGATCATCGATGAAGCTCGCGGATTCCGTCACCTTGTCGGCTTCAACGCCGAGATGCTCGACCACGATCTTCTTGACGCGCTCTGCGGTGTCACTCATGTTGGCTTCCTCGTATCAAGTTGTGTGCCTTCGTTAGCGGGCGGATTGCCGCTAAGCAAGCTGAAAGATGACGTTTGCCGGAACGCGCCGGCCACGGCCGTGGATTGACCATCCGCCGCCAATGAAATCGCGCATTACACGAAATCTTGAAGGCGTCCAAGGCGAAAAGCCATGTTTGCCGGCACTACGGGCTGACTTTGCGTCAGCCGCGTCAGATCATCGCCATGCCGCCATTGACGTGGATCGTCTGGCCGGTGACGTAGGCGGCCTCGCCCGAGGCCAGGAAGGCAACCGCCCCCGCGACCTCGGCGCCGGTGCCCATGCGCCTGGAGGGAATCGCGGCCATGATCGCTTCCTTCTGCTTGTCGTTGAGCTTGTCGGTCATCGCCGATTCGATGAAGCCGGGCGCCACGCAATTGACGGTGACGTTGCGGGTGGCGATCTCCTGGGCCAGCGATTTCGTGAAGCCGATCATGCCGGCCTTCGAGGCGCAGTAGTTCGCCTGCCCCGGATTGCCGGTGACGCCGACCACCGACGTTATGTTGATGATGCGGCCGTTGCGGCGGCGCATCATCGGGTGCGTCAGTTCGCGCGTCAGGCGGAACACGGCGGTGAGATTGACCTCGATGACCGAATCCCAGTCGGCGTCGGACATGCGCACGAACAGCCCGTCCTTGGTGATGCCCGCATTGTTGACGAGGATGTCGACGCCTTCGAGATCGGCTTCCGCCTTCTGGCCGAGCGCCTTCACCTCGTCGCGATTGGTCAGGTCGGCGGGAAACAGCTTTACCCGGCCCCCGAGATCGGCGGCGAGCGATTCGAGCTTTTCGACGCGCGTCCCGTGCAGCCCCACTACGGCGCCCTGCGCATGTAATGTGCGGGCGATCGCCTCCCCAATGCCGCCGCTCGCGCCGGTGATCAGCGCCTTCTTGCCAGTCAGGTCGAACATAACCGTATTCCTCAAGAGTGTAGGTTGGTTAGGCAATACCGCTGTTATGACAATGCCGCCAGCGCCGCCTCGACATCCGCCGGCGAGCCGATATTGGCGGTGGCGAGGTCGCGGTTGATGCGGCGCGCTAGGCCGGACAGCACCTTGCCGGCGCCGACCTCATAGAGCGTCGTCACGCCGTTGGTGCCGAACCACTCTACGGTCTCGCGCCAGCGGACGCGTCCGGTGACCTGCTCGACCAGACGATCGGCGATCTCGCCGGGATCGCTGACCGGCCGGACCACCACGTTGGCAACGACTGGCACGGTGGGCGCCGCTTTCGCGACCTTGGCCAGCGCCTCGCGCATCGCCTCGGCGGCGGGCGTCATCAGCGCCGAATGGAAAGGCGCCGAGACCGGCAGCATGATGGCCCGCTTGGCGCCCTTCTCCGTGCAGAGTTTCGCGGCAAGCTCGACCGCCGCCTTCGCGCCGGAGATCACCAGTTGTCCGCCACCATTGTCGTTGGCGATCTGCACGTTCGGCCCGGCTTCGGCACAGGCGGCCTCGACGGCCTCCTGCTCCAGCCCAAGAATCGCGGCCATGGCGCCCTCGCCGACCGGAACGGCCGCCTGCATGGCATTGCCGCGAATGCGCAGCAGCCGCGCCGTATCGGCGACCGAGAACGTGCCGGCTGCCGCCAACGCCGAATATTCGCCGAGCGAATGGCCGGCGACGTAGGAAACCTTGTCCTTCAGCGAGAAGCCGCGTGCCTCCAGCGCTCGCACCGCTGCCAGCGACACGGCCATCAAGGCCGGCTGTGCATTGGCGGTCAGCGTCAGCGCTTCTTCCGGCCCCTCCCAGATGATTTTCGAGAGCTTTTCGCCAAGCGCCTCGTCGACTTCGTCGAAGATCGCCCTCGCCTCCGGAAACGCCTCGGCAAGATCCTTGCCCATTCCCACGGCCTGGCTTCCCTGGCCCGGGAAGGTGAACACGATCGTCATGGTATCCCGTCCTTGCTGCTTTTCTCGGCTAGCCTGTCGCGCGAGGCTGCCGCCGAAGTCAAGACCGCCAAGGGACAATCGGTCGCATCCTTGTCCGCAGATTCTTTTGCCGGCGCTGAAAATCCTTCCAAATTTGGCCACAGGCACTGGATTTTTGTGACAAGAGGATGACATTACCGTGATGGATGCATGACAGGCGTCCGTCCATGAGTTCGGGGAAGCGCGCCTTGGGTTTTCAGACGCGGAGTTCGCTACTGCAGCGGCAAGCAGGATCGGCAGGTGGCGACGCTCCTGAAAAACGCTGGAGCACCATGCGTTTCTGCGGCTCGACGCTGGCGACGCTGCTGGTCGCGGCCCTGCTGGTGTTTGCCGTGGAACTCGTGGCGCGGGGCTCGCTGGCGCAGACGCTGGACTTTTTCCAGCAGCCTTTCCGCCCCGGCTGGACAACGGTGGTGCTGTTCGCCCTGCTGATCGTCTTTTTCGACGCCCTGCTCGGCCGACCCTATCACGCGCTGTTCGTTATCGCGCCGGTGGCGATCGGGCTCGCCTTCGTTGGGCACCAGAAGGCGTTCTATCTCGGCGACCCGCTCTATCCGACCGACTTCCTCTATGCGCGGCAGATCGTCGAACTGATGCCGCTGCTGGTCCGCCAGCGGCCGATCGCTGCGATCGGCTTCACCATCGCCGCAATCGCGGCAGTCGCCATGCTGGTGGCCGCGTGGCGCTTCCGCTGCAAGCGGGCGCCGCGGCTGACCTTCAAGGCGCGCGCCTCGCGGCTGGTTCTTGCGCTGCCAGCGCTGATCTTCTTCGGCTCGATCATGGACTACGCGACCTTCTCCTGGGCGCGCGACCGGCTGCAGATTTCGCCGGTGATGTGGGACCAGAAGGAGAACTACAACAGCAACGGATTCGCCATCGCCTTCGCGCTCAACGTGCCGATGGCGAAAGTCGCCGCGCCGAAGGATTATTCCGAGGACGCCATGAAGGCCATCCTCGGGCAGAAGCTGGCGCCGGTGGTCGTGCCGCAGGACAGGCCCGACATCATCATGGTGATGAGCGAATCCTTCTGGGATCCGACGCTTCTGCCGAAGACCACCATCACGCCCGACCCCATCCCGACCGTGCGCGCGCTGCAGTCCGGCCACATGCTGTCGCCGGAATTCGGCGGCATGACCGCCAATGTTGAATTCGAGGCGCTGACCGGTTTTTCCAACGCGTTCCTGCCCTATGGCAGCATTCCCTACCAGCAATATGTCCGCACCCCTATGCCGTCGCTGGCGAAATTCCTGAAGAGCGAAGGCTACGACACGCGCGCCTTCCATCCCTATGCGGGGTGGTTCTGGAACCGCGCAACGGTCTATCGCGATTTCGGCTTCGACCGTTTCCTGTCGGAGGAGACGCTGCCGGTGCTGGACAAGCGCGGGCCACTGGCCGCCGACACGGCCTTTGTCGAGGAGATCATCGAGAACGCCGACCGGGCGAGCCGGCCGTTCTTCTATTTCGCAGTGACCTTGCAGGGCCACGGCCCCTACGAGCCGAACCGCTATCCGGATTCGACGCTCGACGTGAAAAGCCCGATCAGCGAGATTTCGCGAGGGTCGCTGAAGACCTATGCGACGGGCGCGGCCGACGCCGACAAAAGCCTCGCCGAACTGATCGACTGGGCAAAGAAGCGCGAGCGGCACACCGTCATCGCCTTCTTCGGCGACCATCTGCCACCGCTCGGGCCGGTCTATACCGAGACGGGTTTCATGAATGACGTCGTCGCTGACCGCAACGCGCCGGTCGAGACGCTTGCCGCCGAGCACGAGACGCCGCTGGTCGTGTGGTCGAACCGCATCGGCGCTCTCAAGGGCGTCGGCTCGATCAGCCCGGCCTTCCTGCCGCTGCATCTGATGCGGACGGCAGGCTTCAGCCATCCCTATTATACCGGGTTCCTCGGCGAGGTTTACGACCGCTACAGCGCGGTCGACCGCAACATGCTGGTGGCGCGGACGGGTGCGCCGACGCCGAACTGGGCGCGGGCCGAGACGGTCGACCCGCTGATCCGGGATTTTCGTTGTCTCCAGTACGACCTGATCTTCGGCAAGCGTTTTGGCGAGGCGGAGTTCTTCCCGGAGTCGCAGAAGGTGACGAGGATCTTGCCCCCGCCGGTCTGAGCGGCGGCCGTCAGCCGGTGAACTGCAGCGCGGCGATGATGCTGGAGATGCTGTTGAAGATTTCCTTCAGCTTCTTGGGGTCGTTGGTGCCGAAATAATATTCCGGTTTTGAAGCGCAGTCCCCGTAGAGTTTGCGATTGGTGGGGGAATCGACACCCAATAGAATTGTAAATATCTGCACGTCCTGGTTCTTGAGTTCCGTGCACATTGTCGACGTCCAGGTGTTGACCTGGGTTATTGCCTTGCTCTTGTCAGTACCCATACGGCCGTCGAGTAGGAAACCGTAGGCGCCGTAGTCGGATTTATAGACCGTCCTAGCCGCACCGTACACTTCATTGGTTCCATCGGTAAAAACCACGACCCACTTGCTGACATGGTCATCCTTGAAGGGCTGACCCTCCGTGTAAGGTTCGCCCGGCGACAGAACGCGCCTGCCCCATGCCAATCCCTCGGCAACATTGGTGCCCGAGCCGTTCCAGAAGGTCATGGCGTCGATCTGTTTCTTCAGCGAATCCAGATTCTCGGTCAGTGGCGCAATCGGCGTCGCGCAGGCACGATTTGGACCCATCGTGAAATTTGGATTCTTGGAGTTTGGTCCATCTACGATTTGGGTTTTTGCGCCTTTATACTTCGTTGAGTTTGCAATTTCAGCCTTCTGAGCATCTTGTATTTTTTTATCTGTCACGCTTATCGCATTGCTTGTGCCGTCTACAATATAAGAATTGTTGAATTTGTCTGCGTCGTTACTGGCCGCTATGTCGGTAAACGCTCCCGGTTCATCCGGTGCAAAATATGGCACGAACAATGTTTCCGGCTTCTTTTTGTCAGGAGCCGCATCGTCAAGATTGTGTGGGGCCGGCCGGGCGATCACGCAGCCTTTCCAAGTCACCCCAAGGTCCTTGAACAGCGTCTGAACATTTACCGACTTGCCGTCGACCTTCGCAAAATTCGTGCCGGCTAACGGGCTTTTTGCATCATTGTCGATCCAGCTATCCTTGAATCCTTCTCCCCTGATGTTCACCGCCGTAACGAACGGTACCAATGCAGCCCGCACCGTGCGGCCGGATACGCCGCTGCCCTGCATACCCCGCAACGTGTCCACAAGGCTGTTTGCCGCGTCGCGCAGGTTCTTCATGTTCGCGGCGCCCATCGACCCGGTGTTGTCGAGAACCAGCGCGACCTCGACGTTCTTGCGCGATTCGAAAGCAACGGATGTCACCTTGATCAGTGGATCGGCCCCGAACAGGCCCATGAATTTCAGGTCGACATGCGATGTCGCGGTGCCCTCGTTGCGGATATCCACCAGCGTCTCGTTGACCTTGATGGTGGCCTTCGGGTCGCGCAGCAACTGCTTGCCGGCGACATTCGAGGCGAAGAAGCGGTCGAACGTATCCTCCCGCGAGACCTCGGTCGCGCCGGTGCGGGACGCCGCCATCACCGCCGCGTCGAGCGAGGCCTGGAGGTCCGATTTCGCCGACATCAAATTGGTGACGTCGATGCCGAAGCCAACGGCGAAAAGCACGGCAGGAGACACGACCGCGAATGTCAGTGCAAAATTGCCGGACGTCGACCGCAGGAACCGCTTGAACATTTTTCACCCCAGGCAACTACAAGCCTGCAAACTGCCGACGTCGATGTGAAAATTCGGTTGAAGTCCGGAGAGTGCCGACAGCCGGCTGCGCGCAGGCTTAACGGGCGGTTGCGGCGGGGCCAGAAATTTTCACGATTGCAGGCGTGCTCGCCCGCCTGCCGGGCCGAGGAACAAGTCGCGGCATTTCGACATTCGCGCCGTTCAACCTTGCGCCGCCGGCGAAATGCTGTATAGAGCGCGCTTCTGCCGGTCCCGGCTGGGGGCTGAACGGAGGGCCGGAGGTTTGAAAACCTCCGTTCGAAGGCGAAAAGGTCTTCAGCCTCCCGTGTCTCCGCTCTCCGACCGTCCATGCTCCTTTCTTCTCCTGAGGAGGCCTTTGGCCCCGAAGGATCAAGACAGGTTGCAGAGGCTTAGCCGCCGGTACCGGGCAGAGTGTTGAAGAAAGGCAAAAGCACAATGGCTCTCTACGAACATGTGTTCCTTGCCCGCCAGGACCTCTCGCAGCAGCAGGTCGACGCGCTTGTGGAACACTACAAGGGCGTGATCGCTGCGAACGGAGGTTCCGTCGGCCGGGTGGAGAACTGGGGACTGAAGTCCCTCACCTACCGGATCAAGAAGAACCGGAAGGCCTACTACACGCTGATGGACCTGAACTGCCCGCCGGCCGCGCTCAACGAGATGGAGCGCCAGCAGGGCCTGTCGGAAGACATCCTGCGCTTCCTGACCGTCAAGGTCGACAAGCACGAGGAAGGCCAGTCGGCCATGCTGCAGAAGCGCGAAGAGCGAAGCGAACGCAGCGGTGGCTTCGGTGACCGCGACCGTGGCGACCGCGGCCCGCGCAGCTTTGGCGACCGTGACCGCGGCGATCGTGGTCCGCGCAGCTTCGGCGACCGCGAAGGCGGCGACCGCGGCCCGCGCAGCTTCGGCGACCGTGAGGACCGCCCGCGCCGCCCGCGCGAAAACGTTGAAGGAGCTGCATGATGGTCGACATCAACCAGATCCCGACCCGGCGTCCGTTCCACCGCCGCCGCAAGACCTGCCCGTTCTCCGGCGCCAACGCCCCGAAGATCGACTACAAGGACGTGCGCCTTTTGCAGCGCTACATTTCCGAGCGCGGCAAGATCGTGCCGTCGCGCATCACCGCCGTCAGCCAGAAGAAGCAGCGCGAACTCGCCCAGGCGATCAAGCGCGCCCGCTTCCTCGGCCTGCTGCCGTACCTGGTGCGCTAGGTCTGCTGCCGGGGACAGTTTACTTTTTCCGCGGAAGGGCGAAGGCCGATGAGGTCTTGGCGCAAGCGGAAAAGTAAACTGTCCCCTGCGGCCCCTCCGCGACGGGCGCGGCGGGTGAAAACGAAAATCCCGAGTTGGGGCCAAAGCCCCTAACTGCCGATACGGGCAGGACAGCGACCTCCGGCGACAAGACCGCCCAAACGCTTCCTGATCCGTTTCCGAAACCGCCGCTCCATGCGGCACGTGAAAAAGGAACAGAGAGATGGAAGTCATTCTTCTCGAACGCATTTCCCGCCTCGGCCAGATGGGCGACACCGTCAAGGTCAAGGACGGTTTTGCCCGCAACTTCCTGCTGCCGCAGGGCAAGGCGCTGCGCGCCAACGAAGGCAACAAGAAGAAGTTCGAGGGCCAGCGCGCCCAGCTCGAGGCCCGCAACCTCGAGCGCAAGTCGGAAGCCTCGGCGATCGCCGAGACGCTCGACGGCAAGAGCTTCATCGTGGTGCGCTCGGCCGGCGAGACCGGCCAGCTCTACGGCTCGGTGTCGACCCGCGACATCGCCGAGCTGCTGACGGCCGGCGGTTACACCGTCGCGCGCAATCAGGTCGAGCTCAACCAGCCGATCAAGACCATCGGTCTCACCAATGTGGCGATCGCGCTGCATCCGGAAGTCGAGGTCACGGTGACGCTGAACATCGCCCGGTCCGAGGAAGAGGCTGAGCGCCAGGCAAAGGGCGAGACGCTGACCACCGCCGAGGCCATCTATGGCGACGACATCAACGAGAACGCCCGGCCGGACAACTTCTTCGACCCGGCCGCCGAGGAAGATGGCGAGGCGTAAGCGACGTCTCGATGCACGACTTGAAAGCCCGGGTTCGTCCCGGGCTTTTTTGTTTTCGCGGCGTCAACCGGCCCCGGATGCCTGCCGCACCCAAAGTCCGGCCCGGAGCAACGGTATTTTCGACAGCACGGATCGCCGCCACGCCGCGAAAATCCGCATTGGCCATCGATTCCGAGCCTGTTACGTCCGGAGCGGGACTTTCAGGACGTATCCCTACGCGGCGGCTCCAGCGCGTAGAATGCCATCGCATTGGCGTGCGCCAGGATCTCATCGACCTCGCGGATGTTTTTCCGTTTCGGCGCATCCGGATCGAAGCGCGGCAATCTTCCGCCGGGCGGACGCCCGCGCCGCAGCGGCGAAAAACGCCGGAACCGGACCGGACCCGGCTCGCCGCCTGCTGCCGCGGCGTCACGGGCCGCCCTGTCCCGTGCAAGGCCTGCGTCGTTGCGCGCCTTCCAGC
>NZ_JBIRCY010000080.1:0-27165 GCF_044326205.1 Mesorhizobium sp. IMUNJ 23232 | reverse complement strand
GCGCCACCCGTTCCGGTTCAGCCGCGCAGATGTCGGCCGACTTGATGATGGCGCGGACGACGCGCTTGGTGGCAGCCGGATTTTTCTCGGCGTAGGCCGCGTTAACCGCCAGCATGCAGCAGTAATATTGCGACCAAGGCCGATCCTTGGAGCTATCGAGGATCACGTGGCCGACTTTGCGGGCGCGCAGATCCTGAGCCTCAGGCGGAAAAGCCAGGAACGCGTCGACCTTGCCCTCGGCGAAAAGTTCCGCCGGCCTTGTCTCGCCGACGACCCATTCGATGTCGCGTTGCGGGTCGAGGCCGACATAGGTCGCCATGGCACTGACGAAGACATGCGGATCGGATGATAGGTTGCCGCCGACACCGACTTTACGACCCTTGAGGTCAGCGATGCCTTTGATGTCTTCGCGTCCGAACAACTCGTAGCAGCCGACATGCACGCCGGAGATCACCTTGATCGGGGCTCCAGTATCGATCGGAATGATCAGGGCCGTAGCAAAGTCGATGCCGAAGTCGATGTCGCCGCGCGCCAGCATCTCGGTCTGGGCGATACCGGCGTCCGCGGCGACGAAGCCGAAATCTGAGAACCCCTCCGCGCGGATCAAATCCTCGGCGACGTACTGCGGTGCAATGCAGATACCAGGGGCGGCCGCAAAGCGGGCGATCGTGGTTTCAGATGCCGCTTCAGCGGCGGCCGCGTCGCGGCTCTCCGCCAGACCCGTGGCTGCGAGCGCAGACAGGCCTGTGAGGAAACGGCGACGGTTCTGCATCAACTGCATTGTAGCCTCCATCTATCTCGCGCTCAGGTTTGGCCAACCATTCGACCGGTCATCTCCCGGCGGACGCGTCGCCGCTCGACGACCGGGAGATCTGGCCGGCAATCCGTTCACTGCTTCAACTCGCGCTTGACCTCGTTGAGGAAACGCCAGTCGGTTGCGTTCGCCACAATGTCGTTCGGGTTCGACTTGACGACCCCGGCTTCGTGCAGGCGCAGCGAAAAGAATCGGAGCGAATCCTCGGGGTCCAGCTCCCGCCAACTCGCGTACGGGATTTCCGCGATCATGCGCGCTGCATATTCGTAATTGTCGGCGCGGCCCTCATCGACCAGCTGGCGGGCTATAAGGTCGGGATCGGAGACACACGCATCGGCGCCCTTGAGAATGGCGCGCAGAACGCGTTTCGTGGCGATCGGATAGCGCTCGATGTAATCCGTGCGCGCAACCAGCATACAGCAGAAGTACTGGGACCAGGGACGATCCGAGATGCTGCTGACCACCACATGACCCAGCTTCTGCGCTCGCAGCGCCTGCACCTCGAGCGCGACTGCGAGCACAGCATCGATCTTGTGCTCGGCAAAGAGCTGCATCGGGGTCGTGTCGCTGATGACCCAGTTGATGTCACGCGCCGGGTCGAGCCCGACATAGGTGGCCATCGCAGTCACGTACAGTTGCGGGTCCGTGCCGAGTGTGGGGCCAATTCCGACACTCTTGCCCTTGAGGTCGAGGACGCTGTTGATGCCCTCGTGGGCAAACAACTCCCAGCAGCCGACATGAACGCCGCACAGCGCCTTGAGCGGCACACCTTTGTCCACCGCGACGACGACCGCACTCGCGAAATCGAGCCCGAAATCCGCGCGGTCGTCCGCGAGCAACGCCGCTGCGGTGGCTTCGTCGCCGACAGGCACGTAACTGAAATCGCTGAAACCTTCGGTGCGCAGCAGCCCTTCGGCGATGTATTGCGGAGCAACGCAGTCGCCAGCAACGAAATCCGCAAAGCGCGCGCTCGTGGTCTCGGGCGACGTATCGGCAAGTGCAGGTCCAGCACCGAACATGCCAGCTGCACCGATGGCTGCAGCGCTGGCCATGAAACTGCGGCGGTCCAGAACGATAGGCATTGCACCTCTCCAAGAAAGGGGATCAGGTTTTCAGCTCGCGCTTCAGCTCGTTGAGGAAACGCCAATCCGTGCCTTTGGCGATGACCTCCTGGGGGCTTGCGGCGATCATTCCGAGTTCCTGCATGCGCAAGGCGTAGAAGCGCAAGGTGTCCTCGGGATCGAACTCTCTCCACACGTCATAGCGCGCGGCGCCGAGCGTGCGCAGCGCATAGTCGTAGCTGCTGGCGAAGCCCTTGTCCGCCGAGCGCCTGGCGGCCGCTTGCGGGTCGGACACGCAGAGGTCGACGGCTTTGAGCACGGCTCGCATTACGCGCTTGGTGGCGACCGGATACTGCCTGGTGAAATCCACGTTCGCGGCCAGCATGCAGCAGTAGTACTGGGACCATGGGCGATCGAGTGCTGTGCTGAGGATCACGTGACCGATCTTGCGGTCCTGGGCGATCTGCGGATCAGGCGGCGTGGCCAGAAACGCATCGATCTTGCCCGCGGCCAGCAGGTCCAACGAATTGGGGGTGACGACCCATTCGATGTCCCTTTCGACGTCGAGCCCGACATTAGCGGCCATAAGCTTGAGCAGCACTTGTGGAATGCCGTTCAGTTGGTTGACGCCGACCCGCCTGCCTTGCAATGCCTTCACGCTGCCTACGTCCTGATTGGCGAGCAGTTCGAGGCAACCGGTGTGCATGCCGGCGAGGATCGCAAGCGGGGTCCCCCTGTCGATCATCCGAACAAGTTCCGGCGCGAACCACCAGTCGAAATCGATGACGCCGTCCGGCAACATCCGTAGCGACTCGGCATCATTGGCCGGCTCGATAAACTCGATCTCGGTGAAGCCCTCGTTCCGCAGAAGGTCCTCGGCCGCGTAGAATGGCGTCTGGCAATCGGAAACCTTGCGGAAGACCGACGTGCGGATGCGGGTAACCTCGGGCGGTGGCTCAGCCCGGGCCTGTGTTGCGGCGCCGACGAGGCCCGCAGCCCCGGCTGCCGTCAGGCCGGTCAGGAAGGTACGGCGACTTTGAATGATCTGCATTGGCTCCTCCTTCTCAGGAAAGTCACAACGAGCCAGCCGACTGTTCAGGTCCTCAACTCGCGCCTGAGCTCGTCGAGGATGCGGAAATCCGTTCCGTCTGCGATGAGCTTCTGGGGGGAACTCTTGAGCATCCCGACCTCTCGGAGGCGCAAGGCGTAGAAGCGCAGCGTGTCCTCGGCGCTGTACTCACGCCAACCGTAGGGGATCGCCTCCATGACCTGAAGGGCATGGTCATAGCGCTTGGTATAGCCCTGCTCGACCAGGAACTGCGCCGATTGCTCGGGCTCGCTGGCGCAGAAATCGGCCGCTTTCAAGATGGCGCGGAGGGCGCGTTTGGTGGCCACCGGATTTTCGCGGACGAACTCCCGGTTCCCAGCCAGCATGCAGCAGAAGTATTGCGACCAGGGCCGGTCCACGGTGCTGCTGATCACCACATGGCCGATCTGCTGCTCCCGCATCTCCTGCGGTTCGGGGGGAAAGCCTAGATAGGCGTCGATCTTCCCCTCGCTGAGGAGCCGGATGGACTCAGGCCCCTGATGCGTGACGAAGTTGATGTCCTTATGGATATCCAGGCCCACATACGCCGTCATACTGGCGAGAAAGACGTATCGGCTGGAATCCAGCGACGGCACGGCCACGGTCTTCCCCTTGAGGTCACTGATCGCCTGTATGCGATCGGTCCCGAACAGCTCAAAGCAGCCGACATGGAGTCCCGCCAGGACGACGATCGGATCACCCGCCTCCAGGTGAAGAAGGAGAGGGGCCGCGAAATGCGCACTGATGTCGACCTCACTGGAGGCAAGTGCCGGCGCGATGTCTGCGGTTCCCCTTTTTGGGATGAACTGCACGTCGGTGAACCCTTCGCCGCGCAGCAGTTCTTCGGCTACGTACTGGGGGGCCTGACAGATGCTGGGAATCCTGATGAGCCGGATCCGCGTCGTCTCTGGCGGTGGCTCTGCCGACGCCTTTGTAACCGTCCCCAAAAAGCTTGCAGCGCCGGCCGCCGCGGCGCCTGCCACGAAAGTGCGGCGATTCTGGATGATCTGCATGCGATCCTCCTTTCCGTGCAGGCTGCACGCCTACCCCTTCAGCTCTCGCTTCAACTCCTCGAACATGCGAAAATCGGTGCCGTCGGCGATGATCTTCTGAGGACTCGCCGCGATCATCCCGGCCTCGCTCAGGCGCAAGGCGTAAAACCGCACAGTGTCCTCGGGATCGTAATCGCGCCATCTGCCGTACGGCACGTCGTTCATGGTCTGCAGCGCATAGTCGTACCGGGCCGTGAACCCGCGATCGACGATCTGTTGGGCGACGCGTTGCGGTTCCGTGACACAAAGGTCCGCCGCCTTGAGAATGGCGCGCACGACACGCTTGGTGGCGACCGGGTTGTTGCGAACGAAGTCGGCATTACCCGCCAGCATGCAGCAGAAATATTGCGACCAGGGACGGTCAATGGAGCTGTTGACGACCACGTGGCCGATGTCGTGGGCGCGCAATTCCTGGGGCTCCGGCGGAAACCCGAGAAACGCATCGACCTTTCCTTCGATGAACAGCTCCTTTGCCCTGACGGATGGGCTGGTGATGAGCCAGCGGATGTCCTTTTCGGGATCGAGCCCGACATAGGCTGCCATGCTGGTCAAGAACACGTGCGGGGTCGAACCCAGGCCCTGTATGCCTAAGGTCTTGCCTTTGAGGTCGGTGATGCGGCGGACGCTTTCGTTGCCGAACAGTTCGAAGCAGCCGGTATGCACACCCGCCAGAATCGTGATCGGGTCGCCGGCATCGATTGCAAGGGCCAATGGCCCGACAAAATTCAGGCTGAAGTCCACCTCGCCGCGCGCGATCGTCTCCGACGTCGCGACAGCGGCCTCCGTCACCACATAGCTGACGTCGGTAAACCCCTCCAGGTGTAACAGCTCCTCGGCGACGTACTGGGGCGCAATGCAGATGCCCGCGATCTTTGCGAGGCGGATCGCCGTAGTCTCAAGAGAGCCCTCCGCAAATGCACGCACCGGCGTGCCGATAAGTCCCGCAGCGCCGGCGGCCGCAGCGCCAGCCAGGAAGCGACGACGGCTCTGGATGTTTTGCATGTCCACGTCTCCTCTTGAGACAAATGGAGTCAGGTTTTCAGTTCACGCTTCAACTCGTCGAGGATTTGCCAATCGGTGCCCTCCGCGATGATCTTCTGCTGGTTAGACTTGATCATGCCCGTCTCCTGCATGCGCAGCGCGTAGAAGCGTATCGAGTCCTCGGCATCGTAGTCGCGCCAGGTGTCGTATCCGATGTTTTTCAGCGTCTGGAGCGTGTGGTCGTAGCGGCGGGAGTAACCGCGATCGACCAGTTGGCGCGCCGCCGACGGCGCATCCGAGGCGCACAGGTCGGCGCCCTTCAGGATGGCCCGCAGGACATGCTTGGTCGCGATCGGATACTTCTCTACGTAATCCGCGCTGCCGGCGATCATACAGCAGAAATAATGCGACCAGGGGCGATCGACGCCATTGTTGTAGATCGTGTGGCCGATCTTGCGCGCCCGCAGCCTCTGCTGCGTGGGCTCACCGGCGAGGAAGGCATCGATCTTGCCGTCGATGAAGAGGTCCGTCGGGCTCGTGCCTGTGGAAGGGACCCACTCGATATCGCGCTTGGGATCGAGCCCGACATAGGCGACCATGAGGATCGTCAGCAAGTGCGGGTGATCGTTCAATGCATACACGCCTACCTTCTTACCCCGCAAATCCGTCAAGCTGCGGATGTGTTCGTTGGCGATCACCTCGAAGCACCCCGTGTGCAGGCCGGTCAGCACCTTGATCGGCACACCGGTATCGATCAACTTGATCAGCATTGCCGGCATGTTCAGATCGAAGTCCGTCTCGCCGCGCGCGAGCCACACCGAGTTGTCGACGCTAAGGTCGCCTTGCACGAATTGGACGGTAAAGCCTTCGGCGCGCAACAGCTCCCCGGCGATGTACAAGGCCGCCCAGCAGCCGCCATCATCTTCGAGATACGTCGGCAGCCGGACGGTGGTGGTTTCCGGCGGCGGCTCCGCGCGCGCCGATGAAGGGATACCGATCAGTCCCGCCGTCCCTGCCGCCGCGAGACCGGCTAGGAAGCGGCGGCGGTTCGGGATGATGTGCATGGGAAGTCTCCTCTCAGCCTGGTCGTGACTGGCAAACTCAGCTCTTCAGCTCACGCTTCAACTCGTCCAGAAATCGCCAGTCCGTTCCGTCGGCGATGATCTGTTGCGGGCTCGATTTGATCATGCCCGTCTCGCGCATGCGGAGGGCATAAAAGCGCACGGAAGACTCGGCATCGTATTCCCGCCAGACGTCGTACCGTGTGTCGTTCAGCGTTCGGAGAGCGTAGTCGTAGCTTGGGACGAAACCTCGATCGACCAGTTGCCTGGCACTTGATGACGGATCCGACGCGCAAAGGTCGGCGCCCTTGAAGATGGCCCTTAGCACCCGCTTCGTCGCCGCTGGATATTTGTTCACGTAGCCCTCAGCAACCGAGACCATGCAGCAGAAATGCTGCGACCAGGGGCGGTCGACAGTCGTATTGACGATCGTATGGCCGATTTTCTTGGCGCGCAGCTGCTGCGGTGCGGGTGGCGTGAACAGGAATGCGTCGAACTTTCCCGCGACAAAGCCTTCCGCTGCCTTGCCTTTCCAGATGACCCATTCGATGTCTTTGGCGGGATCCAGCCCAACATAGGCAGCCATCAGGGCGACCATCGTGTAGCTCAGTGAATCGAGAGTGAACGTGCCTACACGCTTGCCACGCAGATCTGTGATGTCCTTGACGCTGTCGTTGGCGATCAGTTCCATGCATCCGGCATGCAGCCCGGCAAGCACCTTGATGGGCACGCCAGTGTCGATGAATGTTAGATGGACCGGCACGTAGTTCACGCTGAAATCCGTGTCGCCGTTTGCGATCCACACCCACTGGTCGACTTTGGGGTCGCCTTGTATGTATTGGACGTCGGTGAAACCGTCGGCGCGCAGCAACTCCCCAGCGAGATACAGGCCCGCCCAGCAATAGGCACCATCGATCCACCGCGGCAGGCGGACCGAGGTTGTTTCGAGGGGCAGCTCCTCGGCTGCATTGGATGGACCCGCGTTGAACAATCCTGCGCTGCTGGTCGCCAGAACGCCTGCCAGGAAATGACGGCGGCTCTGGATGATCTGCATGGGCTCCTCCCTCACGTCTTCAGCTCACGCTTCAACTCGTCGAGGAAGCGCCAGTCCGTTCCGGCGGCGATGATCTGTTGCGGGCTCGATTTGATCATGCCCGTCTCTTGCATGCGCAGTGTGTAGAACCGCATGGAGTCTTCAGGATCGAAGTCCCGCCATGTGTCGTAGCGGATATCGTTCAGCGTCTGGAGGGCCAAGTCATACGACGGGACGAAATCGCGATCGACCATCTGCCGGGCCACCCACTGAGGATCCGACGCGCAGAGGTCGGCAGCCTTGAGGATGGATCGCAAGACCCGCTTGGTCGCCACCGGATGCCTGTCCACGTAGTCCGTCGTCGCGGAGATCATGCAGCAGAAATACTGTGACCATGGGCGGTCGACGGCATTGTTCAGGATCGTGTGGCCGACCTTCCTGGCGCGCAGTTCCTGCGGCTGGGGCGGCGTGCCGAGGAATGCGTCGATCCTGCCTTCGACGAAGAGCTCCGTCGGTGTGGCGTCTTCCGACACGACCCATTCGATATCGTTCACGGGATCGAGCCCGACATAGGCGGACATGAGGGTCAGCCACACGTGCCGCGAGTTGTTGAGCCCGTCCACGCCGACCCTTTTGCCCCGCAAGTCCGTGATGCTGCCGATGTTCTCCTTGGCGATCAGTTCGAGGCATCCCGAGTGCAACCCGGTCAGCACCTTGATTGGCACACCGCGGTCGATCGATACGATCTGACTCGGCGGAAAGTTCACCGAGAAATCGGTCTGGCCGCGTGCGATCCACTCCGAGTGGTCGACGCTCCTGTCGCCCTCCACGAAGCGAACGTCGGTCAAGCCCTCCGAGCGCATCAGTTCTCCGGCGATATAGGTGCCTGCCCAGCAATAGGCGCCACCAACCCATCTCGGCAGTCGAACCGTGGTCGTTTCCAGCGGCGGTTCTGCGTGGAGTGGCTTTGGGAGACCAACGATACCGGCAGCGCCTGCCATTGTAGCGCCGGCCAGGAATCGGCGGCGTGATTGGATAATCGGCATCGGATCCCTCCTCTCCGAATTGCAAAAGGCAATCCTGGCCGGAACCGAGCAAAAGAGGTTCGGCAGAGGCAGATAGTCTCGTGAGCGCGTCGATTAGTTGTGAATTCCAGCGCGCCCAGTCTGATGCGGGAGTCTTGCGCTCTCAGTCGCCAGCCGATTTATTAGCGACCGACGATATGCCACGATACGCCTAATTTTCGTTGCTTGCGAGCGCAAATATTACTGTGCCAAACCTCCCGCCAGCGCCTTGCCATCATGCATACTTCTTGCGGTTGCGGACGGCAACTTCGGGTTTACCGCGGCGGACCAAGTCGTCGACGCACAAGGTCCACATCAGGTCGCTTCGGAGCTTGGTCCACCGACTGAACGTCCGCTATCGCCCTACGGGTGCCAAAAGCCGCCATTCTGCTTGCGGCCCCATCCCAGACCTACGGCGTGTTTCGAGGTAGCGCACTTGTACTCAAGGCGTGTCGCCAGTCGTCAGCGGCCCACTGCGTGCTCCTGCGTACAAATGTCGGAAAATGTCAGGATATCATGGCCTTAACTGCCGTGGTAGAATCCGCATCGTAGTCATTCCCCTGGCGATTGTGGCACGCCGCCAATGACCCGGGGGGGGGGGGGCGGTCAGAAGCTGGTAGGGATTGAACCCTAGACCCGGCCCGCTGCTTCGTACGCACTGCCGCGAAATTGTGGATGGGGTATCTGCCCATGAACGCACCGCCCGAAACCGCAGAATTCAGCCATTCTGGCCCTAACATTTGCGTCGAAAGGGCCGCGATCCACTCGACAAAGTCTGGGGTAACTCGGCATTCAGACGAGCGTCTCGCAATCGAATACCGCCCGGTCTCGGCGCTGATCCCGTATGCCCGCAACGCTCGCACGCATTCGGAGCGGCAGGTGGCCGAGATCGCCGCGTCGATCAGGGAATTCGGCTGGACGAACCCCATCCTGGTTGATGGCGATAACGGCCTCATTGCCGGGCACGGACGGCTGCTGGCAGCAAGAAAGCTTGGAATGGCCGATGTGCCGGTGATCGAGCTTGCCGGTCTGAGCGAGGCGCAGAGGCGAGCGTACATCCTTGCCGATAATAAGCTGGCTCTGAATGCCGGCTGGGACATCGACCTGCTCGGCGTCGAACTGGCCGATCTGCAGTCCATGGGTTTTGATCTGGCGCTCACCGGCTTTGGTGAAGTGGAGGTTTCTTCGCTGCTCGCCCGTGGCACGGCAGGCCTCACCGATCCCGATGACGTTCCCGAGACGCCGAAACAACCCGTCACTCGGTCGGGTGACCTCTGGCTGCTCGGAAAGCACCGGCTGATCTGCGGTGACAGTACCGATGCCACCGACGTCGGGCAGGTGCTCGCCGGGGTGAAGCCACACCTGTGCGTGGTTGATCCACCCTATGGCGTGGCCTATGATCCGGCATGGCGCAGCCAGCTTCCCGACCATGCCGATGTCGATCTTGCCAAGGGAACCGTGCTGAATGACGACCGCGCCGACTGGCGCGAGGCCTGGGCGCTGTTTCCCGGCGATGTCATCTACGTCTGGCACGGCGCGCTACACGCAGCCACCGTGGCCGAAAGCCTGGCAGCCTGCGGCTTTTCCATTCGCTCGCAGATCGTCTGGGACAAGACCCGCCTGGTGATCGGCCGGGGAGACTACCATTGGCAACACGAACCCTGCTGGTACGCGGTCAGGAAGGGCAGGAAAGGCCATTGGTCCGGCGACCGCAAACAGACCACGGTCTGGCAGATACCGCATAGGAAATCCGAGACAGGTCACGGCACCCAGAAGCCGGTCGAGTGCATGAGGCGGCCAATCGAGAACAATTCCTCGCCCGGCCAGGCCGTCTACGAACCGTTCTGCGGCTCCGGCACCTCCATCATCGCTGCCGAGATGACAGGCCGTGTCTGCCATGCCATCGAACTCAACCCTGGCTATGTCGATGTGACCATCACTCGCTGGCAGGATTTTACCGGCGAGGTTGTGACACTGGAGGCAACCGGCCAGAGTTTTGAGGAGGTGCGGGCGGAGCGGATTGGCGAGGAAAGTCACGCTCATGACGAGGCCCGGTCGTGACGACGCTTCCACCGCTACACAACGGCAGCCAGTCGCGCACGGGTTCCTTCATCGAGGCCCTCGCCAACGTCATCGCCGGCTATATCGTCGCCATCATCGTGCAGCGGCTTGCCTATCCCCAGTTCGGCATCGAAACGACACTGGCCACCGACGGTCTGATCGCGGCCATCTTCACCGCGGCATCGCTGGCCCGCTCCTACATCCTTCGTCGCTTATTCAAGCATCTCGCCGATATCGACGGGCAGCACCATTTCCAAGGCAGCGAGCGCCTGAGGCAACGTCTTGTCCGGAGGCCATGATGCGTGGACGCAAGCCCAAACCACAGCTCTACCTCGTCGACGGCGATGACGATCCAGGTTCGCGCTCCCGGCGCAAACCAAAGCCGCCGACCTGTCCTGCACATCTGAGCCCAACCGCCAAGACGGAATGGAAGCGACTTGCCGCGAAGCTGCATCTGCGCGGCATCATCGGCGAGAACGACCGCGCAGTGCTTGCGGCCTATTGCCAGGCCTACGGCCGCTGGGTCGAAGCCGAGCGGAAACTGGCGGAGACGCCACTGCTGATCAAGCTACCCTCTGGCTACATCCAGCAATCGCCATGGCTGGCGATCGCAACCAAGCAACTGGAGATCATGCACAAGTACGCCGCCGAGCTCGGCCTTTCGCCAGTTTCGCGCAGCCGCGTCACCAAACTACGGTTGCACGAGCAGAAGCCATGGGAGTTCGGAACCCGGCCCGCCGATGCGTACCTCAAGCCGAGGTTTTGAATTGGGCAGTTCCCAACATTGGAGAGGCCCGTCGTGGGATCACCGTCGAGGCCATCATACGAAACTTGAAGCAAGGCGAATCGGGCTGCCTATCGCCACATGCCGCGCAGACGATAGTCAGACTCGGACCGCCGGCAAGTTTCAACTGGTCATTGATAAAATCTGCCCTACAAATCCTGCGGGTGGCCGGTTGTATTCCTGCCGTGGATGCCCAGTGGAGACTTCATGACGACGATAACACGCCCCAGCGCCGAAAAGCGGATCAACGTCGATCCCACAAGCAGCCAGTACAATCCTGCAATCGCCACCGGCACCGACGGAAGCCAATTCGTCGTCTGGCAGAACCAGGCGGAACCAGATGCCGACACCGATGTCTTTACCTACCGAGCGCGGCGCTACGATCCGGACGGAAATTCGATTGGTGAATTTCAGATTGGCGCGGCCAGAACCTTCGTCAATTACATTCCCCACGCCATCCGGCCGTCGATAACAGCCCTGCCCGACAACAGCTTCGTGGTGGTATCCGTCTTTGATGGCAATGCGGAGACGCCGGACGGTTTGAATGGGACACAATCCTGGGTCTACGCCCAGCGATTTTTCGCCGACGGTTCAGTGGGCCCCCAGCTTCAGGTCGCTTACCACTCGCCGCGGGCTGGGTTTGTCTCAATCGTACAAAGCACCGCCGTAACGGACCTTCCGAACGGCGGCTATTTCGTTACCTGGGGCGTCTTCGGCACGATGTAGGGACAACTCTATTCGTCCACGGACCAACCCATCGGCGGCACCAAGACGGTGTTCGCGGCCAACGACTTTGGCGGAGACAGGGCGCCCAATGTCGCCGGCCTCGCCGACAACAGCATTGTCGCAGTGTGGGACGCCAACGGAACGGACAGCTCCGACATTTTCATGCGCTTTTACGACGCGGACGGCAGCGAGCGCGGCAGCATCGTCGCCGTGAACATAGGCAACCTCGGCGTGCAGGAATTGGCGCGGATAGAGGTGCTGCAAAGTGGAAAGTTTGTGATCTCGTGGCAGTCGGCTAGCCCGAACGATACGGGATACGACATCCGCGCGCAGATATTCAACGCGGACGGCAGCCGCTTCGGCGGCGAGTTCCGCGTCAACACGACGCTCGACGCCAACCAGTTCGATGCGACGGTGACGGCGCTGACGAATGGCGGATTTGCGGTCGTGTGGTCGTCGGATGGGCAGGACGGCAGCGGCCAGGGCATCTACGCACAACGCTATTCCGCCAGCGGCGCGAAGGTGGGCGGCGAAATTCTCGTCACCGCGACGGTCGATGGGGACCAGTCGCAGCCGACCATCTCTGCGTCGGAGAACGGCTCCTTCATCGTCAGCTGGACGCAGGCCGACGGCGCCGGCACGGGGATTTTCAGCCGCACTTTTCCAGCGCCAACAACGTTCACTGGCACGACCACGTCGGCGCAGGAGATCATCGAGGGCACCGGCATCAATGAGGTCATCAAGGTAGCGCCGGGCACCCTTGGTTTCGGCGACCAGATCCATGGCAGAGAAGGAACCGACCGCATCACCCTGACCAAGGCCGGGACGCTGGACCTCGTTACGCCGAGTGCGATCACCGGCATCGAACAGATTTATGGCAGTTCCGGAAACGACACGTTCATCGTGTCCGCGGCGCGGCTTGCCGGCGTCACGACGTTCAACAGCGGGGGCGGCTCGGACATCTTTCTCGCCGAGGGCAGTTTCACATTGGCGTCCGGTTTCGCGATCGGCACGCTCAAGGCTCGTGATCTGTCGAGCACCGGCAATTTTACCTATGAGGGCAACGATTTTGGGCAGTCGATCACCGGAAATGCCGGCGCCAACACAATACGCGGCTTTGACGGCGACGATACGCTGAATGGCGGAAACGACAACGCGGCTGACACGCTCTATGGCGGCGAGGGCGACGACACGTTCCGCGTCTATACGAACAGCGACCGGGTTCGCGAGAATATCGGCGAGGGCTACGACCGGGTGCTGGCCAGCTCCGATTTCTCGCTTTTCCCGACGGCCGAGATCGAGGCGCTCAGCACCAGCAGTTCGACCGGCACCCACCCGATCGTGCTAACCGGCAATGCCTTCAAGCAGACGATCACCGGCAATGCCGGCAACAATGTCCTAAACAGCGCCGGCGGCGGCGACACGCTGCGCGGGCTGGGCGGAGACGATTTTTATCACGTCAACAGCGACGACCTGGTGATCGAGATCGCCAACGGCGGCTTCGATACGGTCAATGCCCATTCGAGCTATGTGCTGGCGGCGGACGCTCATGTCGAGGTGCTGCAGTCGAACGACCCCGGCGGCACTTTCGCGCGCGACCTGACTGGCAACGCGTTTGCCCAGACCCTCATCGGCGGGGCCGGCGCCAACCGGCTGCACGACGGCGGCAAGGGCGCGGCGGACATCCTGCGCGGGTTCGGCGGCGACGACACCTATGTCGTCTACAATGCCGGCGACCTGATCGAGGACACCGCCGGCAACGACCGCGTCCTGGCCGGCGTCAGCTTCGCGCTCAAGGCAGGATGGGCGATCGAGGCGCTGGCCACCACCTCGGGCAGCGGCAAGGGCACCATCAACCTCACCGGCAACGAACTGTCACAGGAGATTGTCGGCAATGCCGGCGAGAATGTGCTGAGTTCCGGCGCGGTGGGCGGCGTGGATACGCTGCGCGGCCTCGGCGGCAACGACATCTACCGCGTCTACAACGCAGGCGACATCGTCGTCGAGGAGGCGAGCCAGGGCAGCGCCGACCGGGTCATGACCTCGGTCAGCTATGCGCTCGGGGCGGGCGTCTATGTCGAGATGCTGACCACAAACAGCTCGGCCGCGACGGCGGCGATCGACCTGACAGGCAACGCGCTGCACCAGGAGATCATAGGCAATGCCGGCGCCAACGTGCTCTCCGACGGCGGCGTTGGCAAGGCCGACACGATGAGCGGGCTCGGCGGCAACGACATCTACCGCATCTACAATTCCGGCGACACAATCGTCGAGACCTCAAGCCAGGGCACGGCGGACCGGGTCATGGCGGCGGTCGACTACAAGCTCGGCGCCGGAGTGTATGTCGAAAGCCTCACCACCAATGGCTCATCGGGCAAGTCGGCCATCGATCTTACAGGCAACGAGATTGCCCAGGAGATCATCGGCAATGCCGGTGACAACCGGTTGGAAGGGCGCGAGGGCAACGACACGCTGCGCGGGCTTGGCGGCGAAGACACTCTCGTCTTCAACACGAAACTCGGGACGGCGAACGTCGACACGATCCTCGACTTCAACGTCGCCGACGACCGTTTCCTGCTGTCGGACGCGATCTTCACCAAGCTGAACACCGGGGTGATGCTGTCGGGCTATTTTCGTGCCAACACGACCGGGCTGGCGCAGGATTCCAACGATCACATAATCTACGAGACCGACACCGGAAAACTGTTCTACGACGCCGACGGCCTCGGTGGCGCCGCCGGCATCCAGTTCGCCAAGCTCGCCGTTGGCCTGGCCCTGACGAATGCGGACTTTTCGGTGGCGTAATGTCTAGCCCGGTCGCAGTTTGATCCATCTCGACCCCAGTTTATGCACGGCTCTACACAGAAATCCGCGACTTGCGCCAATTCGTCAAATATAGACTAAACACAGCGCCGGTTGACGCTCAAATGGCAAGTGGCGATGCATTTCTCGCCCATAATGATCCGAGGAGCCAACGAGGTACGACACAGATCAAATGAGCTCGATCGATCTCTCTGATGGGTCCACGCAACAATTCGCGACGGCCAGTTTTCCTATGTTAGGTCAGCTTGGATGATTGTTGACTACCCAGCGCTATTTGTCGTTCAGTAATAACCCCGCGTTGGTGGTCAACGACGTGGTTCTGGGCGTCGCGGGTGCACGCCACAAATATCGAGAGACCATGGAAGCGGGAGAGGGGGGTAGAAAATGACCACGCGTAGGCAATTCCTGACATACAGCGCGCTTGGGATCGGCGCCTTCACCATCGCCCGATCGCCGCTGGCCTTAGCCCACGACACATCATCTCTGATCGATCCGGTGACTGCGATGCGCGAACGGCTCGCACCGCTCGGCTGGCGGCAGCTGCTGCTCGACGTTACCGGCGGCGACCTCGATATCGGCGCCGACGACCTCGCGGCCGCGCTTGCCAAGCCGCTGCCGCGCATCGATCGCAGCTATCCCGGCTTCGGCGATTTCTGGGTCGCGGGCGTGCGCGCCGTCGAGCCGGGCAACCCGGACAAGAGCCTGCTTTATCACGCCCTCGCCTCGCCGACGGTCGTGGCCGACCGTGCGGGTAAGGAGCTCGGCGGCTTCCCGACACTGGCGGAGATCGAGGCGGTCGAGAACTATATTTACGGCGTCGTCCCGCCCTCGCTCGACGAATTGCGCAATCGGGCCAACGGCGCGCCGCTCGGTGTCGTCGTGTTCGCCCCGCAGTACCAGAACGCGCCGATGTCGGTGCATGGCCGGCACGCGGAACTCTGCTTCGCGCGCTTGGGCATCGCCCGGCTCGGCACGGTCGGCCCGGTCTACGACCCCAAGGCCCGCGGCTTCGTTGCGCTCGACGACGCACGACCCTTTGACTTCCGCGTCACGCCTCGCCGCTTCGCTCCATATCTGGCGGTAGAGATGAAGGGTGCCTCGCCCAGCTTCGGGCCTCAGGATCCACAGCCCGGCGACGACAAGCTCTCCTTCTGGGTTCCCATCCACAAGCTGTTCAGCGGCAGCGAGTGCATCGCCGGCCTCGATCTGGAGGTCGAGCTGCGCCGCGGCCTGCGCAACGACGGCCTCGCCCAGTTCCATCGCTTCCTCGATCTCGCCGGGCTCAAGAACAACTGGCGCGGCGAGGATCTCGAAAACTTCCCCTTTATGATCAAGGATGAGAAGATCGGTTCCTTCTCGACGCGCGCCGGCTTCGGCCACGGCGTGCTAGAGCCGCGTCCCAATCCGCTGGTCACTCAGGCGCAATATGAGGGGCGCCTGCTCACCTTCCCGGTGGACGGCCGCTACACCTCGGATCCGCTGAACCTGCAGCTTTCGGCGATGCAGATCCTGCCGATTGCCGACGATCAGGAGGAGCCGCGCTTTATGCTCGATGCGGCGCAAAACACCCAACGACCGGCACCTGAATACATCAACATCCGCCACCGCGTCCTGCCCAACGGCCAGATCGAGAACCTCAACGAGCACCCCGACATGGACGCGATCATCGCAGCCGGCGGCTATGAGGCGCTGCATTACTACGACGGGGTTGGCGATGGCTGGATCGAGGCGCACTGCCCGCAGTTGGCCGAGGACGTCGAAGAGGTGCACCATGCCTATGCCATGGTGGCACTGCCCGACTTCTTTCCGAATGTGACCCAGCGCGACCTGATGGTGTGGTGGCAGACCGAGGTTCCGGCGCCGATCCGCGACGCCCTGTGGGCGCTGCATCCGCTCGCGCTGTCGCAGATCCGCATGGCTGCCAACATCACGCTGCCGGTTGGCTTCAGTCTCGAAGACACGACGATCACCACAATCGTCACCCAGCCGCAAGACGGGGATTCCCCGGCACAGGTGCCCAGCGGTCCGTGGCACGTCCGCAAGACCGGTTTGCCGGACGGCTCGCCGGGCCTGTTCGACCCAGGCTGGGACACCAGCCAGAACATCTTCTACACCGATCCCAACAAGCCGCTGCAGAAATTCATGGCCGGCTACGGTCTGGGCTCCCCGTTCATCGAGGACGCAAAGCTCTGCGCCGCACTCGGCGCCTACTGGCCCGGCGTGGCCCCGGACTCGACACGCACCTTCCCGCCAGACAAGGCCATCGGCGGAGCGGTCTACCCCTATCCGACCATCGTGCCACTGACCGATCAGGAGATCGGCAGCGAGCCGCTTGCGGACGGGCGATACTTGCCTTGGGACGGCGTGCGCGGACCTCGCCTGATCACGGTCGGCAACAAGCCGGTGGTTGCCTATCCCAATGCCTATCGCGTCGACTACATCGATATTGTCGGAACGATGACGGCGGCACTGACCGCGCGTGTCGATGCGCCCGAATACAAGGCGCGGGTGCTGGCGATGGAGGCTGTCTACTGGGCGCTCGGCATCCACGATCTTAGGTTCGTGCTGCGCCTCGGCGCCGAGGCGGCGGTCTATAAGGTGCTGCAAGCCAAATCGGCTTGGGCTGTCATCTCTTTCCGCACGGTTGCCGGCGACGATGACGGGCTGCGCGAGGCCCAGCAGGCGACGGGGACAGAGCTCGAAGGGCCGCGACGCTACCGCTTCCACGTCTATCGCTGGGGCAAGGAAGAGCCTGACCCGGCCGACATGCACACGACCCATCTCGAGGTGCTTGAGCAGGCGGTGATGTACGTTTCCGGTAACACGGTTCTCTTCCAGCGCGACGGCCCATCGTGGACGACCGACCGTTCGATGCCGACGTAGTCGTCGTCGGCGGAGGACCGGCGGGAAGCGCGGCGGCCATCGCTTGCGCGACGCAAGGCTTGCGTGTCGTGCTGTGCGAGCGCGAGGCTGCTGGACGTGATCGACCGGGCGAGACGCTCCATCCGGGCGTCGAGCCGGTCCTGGCCCAGCTTGGCGTTGCCGACCAACTCCCTGGCGTGATCGGCGTGCGCCATGGCGGTATCTGGATCGAGTGGGGCAGGCCGAGGCGCTACGAGTCTTTCGGCGGCGACACCGCCGGCCCGTGGGCCGGCTTTCAGGTCTGGCGCGCCAGCTTCGATGCCATGCTGCTCGAACACTCCCGAGCGCTCGGCGTCGAGGTGCGCGAGCGCTGTGCCGTATTCGATGCAATCATCCGCGATGGCGCCGTGTGCGGTGTAATGACTGCCGAGGGCGAAATCACAACCCGCATGGTGGTGGATGCCAGCGGTGCCGCACGCTGGCTCGCCCGTGCGCTTAAGATCAGGAGCCCGCCACGCTCGCCGCAGCTGATCGCCCGATACGGCTATGTCGAGGGTGCCTGCCCTGCCCGCGACGAGGCCCCGCTCCTCGTCGGCACGGCCTCGGGATGGACCTGGACCGCGCGGGTGCGCCCCAGCGTCTACCAATGGACCACGGTCCGGTTCGATTCCATCGGTGCTGACGAAGGACCGCCGGAGGAACTCATCGACCTCGCGCCGCTTGGACGTACGCGCGGCGCGGACGTGACATGGCGGCTCGCGGAGCGGACCGCGGGACCGGGATGGATCATTGCCGGCGACGCCGCCGCCATTCTCGACCCAACTTCATCGCACGGCGTGTTGAAGGGCCTGCTTTCCGGTATCACCGCCGGCCACCTCATCGCAGCCGGCCTTGCCGGCAAGGCGCCGCCGGCCGAATTGGCGGCAGGGTATCACAGCTGGATCGAGGGCCGGTTCAATATTGATGCGCACAGGTTGCTGCAGTTTTATCGCGAGATCGGTGCACCGGGCTTCTGACAGCGCATCAGAACGTGTCGGGACGGCGCGACGCCGACTGATGTATTTGCCACGGCCAGCGAGCCCCGTTGACGCCGACGGCTCGGCGGCCTGGCCGGCATTCACTTCGCCAAGCTCACCGTCGGCCTAGCCCTGACGAACGCGGATTTTCCGTCGCATAGGGTGTACGGAATTCGGTCGGTTTCATTCCGCGGAGCGTTTGGCCCAAATCCTTCAGTCCGCATCTGGTCCGGGTCACGCGCCCGAATTGATGCCCATCGGTCGAAGCTGCGCTGCGCCGGCGGAGCTCAATGCTTCTCTCGATGGGTGCAGGTCGCTGGAAGCTTGCGGCGGGACGTAGAAGTATTTGCGACGCGGGGTGAAAGTTGAAATCCTGCGGCCGTAAGCTCCACGAATAATTCCGCGAGCGAGGCCAACCGAATTCTCAGCAATTTTTTGTGGCGAAGTTGTCATTTTCTCCAAGCGTGCCCGGTTTCGTCACATGTAAGGCTTGCGAAGCCCGGTCAGCCCCGCCATAGTCTTTCTTGGGGAATGAGCGCGCGGGAAGTTTGACTTCCGCCGATTGCGCTGGGGACGGTGTGGACGGACATTCGCTGAATTTAAGCCGCGGGCTCCTGACTGCTGGGAGTGCGCGGGGCTCTGTAGTCCGCAAAGCATCCTCGAATGCGCGTGGGCGCACAACGGAACTCCGCGCGCCTTTTTTACCTCCCTTGCCGTTTCCGATCATTCCGGCCGCCCACGGCCGATGAGGAACCCGACACATGACCATGACCGCCGGCAGCATCTTCGACTTCGACGAGACTATCGACCCCGGCGCCATCACCTCCGATGCCGACATGATCGCGCTCGCCAATGGCGGCTTCGTGATTGTCGGGCAATCGGCAGGCGGTGTCGATGGCGTCATCTACAGCAGCACCGGCAAGGCGATTGCAAGTTTTGACGACCAGCCGGGCAAGAATGCCTCGGTCGTGCAGTTGGCCGATGGGCGCCTGGCGGTGGTGACAGAGGATTCCGGAACGACCTTCGTCCGCTACTACGACAGCAAGACCGGCGTGGGGGAGGTCGGCAGCCGCGGTTCGTTTACCAATCCCGCCGCGGTCAACATCGACGCGGCAGCCACCAAGGAGGGAAATCTCGTCGTCTCCTACCAGATGGACTTTCCCAGCGATTCCGACATCCAGTTCGACATCTGGAACGCATCCGGCACGCGGGTCGAAACCGTGCTGGTGGATAGCTCGGCCGCCGATGACGACAACGCCAGCATCACCGTGCTGGACAACGGCAATGTCGCGCTTGCCTGGACCCGCCCCGACGGCAAGGGAGAAACGGCGATCCTGTACGCGGTTTACGAGTCCGACGGCGACGTGGTGACCGGGCCGACAGTGCTGTGGGACGCCGGTGTCGTTGCCCGCAACCCAAGCATCGTCGCGGTCGATGGCGGCTTTGCGGTGGCTTGCGAGACGGACGGGCAGTTCACCGGCAGCATCGACATCTTCGTCAGGGAGGTCGACTTCAACGGAAGCTTCCAAGGCTCTGTATTCGTGACCAATCTCGGCTTCAACCAAAGCGGCGAGGGTGACGGCACGCAGAATTCCGACGCCTATCTGGCGCGCTCGCCCGACGGCAATCTCGCCGTCACCTATACGCGCGACCTCAATGGCAACAAGGACCAGGTCGTCACCGTTCTCAGGGACATGCAGGTCGTCAGCGGCGCGCAGCCGGAGATCGATTTCCCCAATCTCGATAACCCGCAGATCGATCCGATCGTTACCTTCCTCGGCCCCGGAAAACTCGCCGCACTGCATACCGATACAAAACTCGGAGAAGTCAGGGGAGACATTATCCACGGCTTCCGCGATGCCTTCGGTGACGAGGACGACGATTTCTTCCAGGGCGACGATTTCGTGGACTTGCTGAACGGCCTCGGCGGCAGCGACACCCTCAACGGCGGCAACAACAACGACGAATTGCTGGGTGGCGACGGATCGGACACGCTGCATGGCAACAATGGCGATGACAGCCTGTCGGGCGACGGCAATGGCGGCGATGCCGACCTCGGCGACAAGCTGTTCGGGGACGCCGGCAACGACCAGTTGTTCGGTGAGGCCGGCGACGACACGCTGGACGGCGGCACCGGCGACGACAAGATGTTCGGTGGCAGCGGCAACGACATCTATTATGTCGACAGCCTCAAGGACCAGGTTTCCGAATTCGCCGGCGACGGGACCGCGGACGTGGTCGCGGCGCGGTCGACCTATAGTATCGGCACCGGCGTCGATGTCGAAATCCTGCGCACCACGTCGAGCGCTGGCACCACGAAGATCGACCTTACCGGCAGTGCGCTAAAGCAGACGATCACCGGCAACGCCGGCGACAATGTGCTGTCGAGCGGCGGTGGCGCTGCCGACACGATGCAGGGCCTCGGCGGCAACGACATCTTTCGCGTCTACAACTCGGGCGAGATTGTCGTCGAAAGCGCTAATGCCGCGGGCGGCACCGCCGACCGGGTGAGCGCGGCGGTCGACTATGTGCTGAAGGCCGGTATCGGCATCGAAATCCTGACGACCAACAGTTCGACCGGCACCTCCGGCATCGACCTTACCGGCAACGCCTTTGCCCAGTCGATCACCGGCAATGACGGCGCCAACATCCTCAACGACGGCGGCGCCGGCGGCGCCGACACGATGGCCGGGCGCGGCGGCAACGACATCTACATCGTCAATAATTCCGGCGACGCGATCGCGGAGGGCGCCACGCAGGGCGCGGCCGACCAGGTGAGCGCGTCGGTGGATTATGTGCTGAAGGCCGGTGTCTTCGTCGAACTCATGACGACGACCAATTCCAAGGGCGTGAACGGCATCGACCTGACCGGCAACGCCTTCGCCCAGTCGACCACCGGCAACGACGGCGACAACATCCTCAACGACGGTGGCCTCGGCGGGGCCGACACCATGGCCGGGCGCGGCGGCAACGACATCTACCGCATCAACAATTCGGGCGATGTCATCATTGAAAGCGCCAGTGCCGCCGGCGGAACCGCCGACCGGGTGAGCACGTCGGTGGACTACCGGCTGGCGGACGGCGTCGGCATCGAGATCATGACAACGAGCAACTCCAAGGCCGTCAGCGCTGTCGATCTGACCGGCAACGCGTTCGCGCAAAGCCTGACTGGCAACGCGGGCGACAACCGCCTGGAAGGCCGCGAAGGCAACGACACCCTGCAGGGAGGCGCGGGCAAGGACACGTTCGTCTTCAACACCGCGCCCGCTGCAAACAGTGTCGACACGATCGGCGACTTCAACGTCGTCGACGACCGTTTTCTGTTGTCGGACGCGATGTTCAAGGCACTCTCCCCAGGCATTCTGGCCTTTGCCGCATTCCGGGCGAACACCACGGGGCTTGCGGCCGATGCGACCGACCGCATCGTCTACGAATCCGATACGGGAAAACTTTTCTACGACGCCGACGGGCTCGGCGGGGCGACCGGCATTCAGTTCGCCAAGCTCGCTGTCGGTCTGGCCCTCACCAATACCGACTTCTCGGTCGCGTAGGCATTCACACACGCTCCCGTAATCTCAGCTCAATCCATGCCGGAGCGTGATCGCTCGCGCCGTCGAGCCCTCGAATGTCACGGTCAACCCCTGCAGCGACCAAACGCTGAGATAGGTCCGGAGTGAGCAAAAGATGGTCGAGCCTCAATCCAGCGTCGCGAGCCCACCTGTTCCGCTTGTAGTCCCAGAATGTGTAGACACGCTCTTCAGGATGAAGAGCGCGAAGCGCGTCGGTCCAACTTCGACCTACCAGTCTGCGAAAGGCTGCGCGGCTTTCAGGCTGGACAAGGGCATCGTCATCCCAGGATTTCGTCGGATAGATGTCGAGTTCTGTCGGCGCAACGTTGAAGTCGCCGGCCAGCACCACCGGTGCACCGCTCTTGCGAAGCCGCGTCGCGTGCCTCTGGAGTCGGTCGAGCCACGCGAGCTTGTAGTCGAACTTTGGACCGGGCTGCGGATTACCGTTTGGCGCGTAGATGCAGGCGATGAGGACGCCTGCCACTGCGGCCTCGATGTATCGGCTCTGGAGATCGGCGTCGTCGCCAGGAAGCGTGGTGCGCGTCAGAACGGGCTCGGTTCCGCGCGAAAGAATTGCGACACCGTTCCATGTTCTCTGTCCCAACCAGATCGCGCCGTAGCCGGCCTGCGCCAACGCGGCAGCGGGGAAGTCGCGGTCGAGGCACTTCAGCTCCTGAAGGCAGGCCACATCCGGCTTTCTTGCTTCAAGCCAGGACAGCAGATTTGGTAGGCGTCGATTGATGTTGTTGATGTTGTATGTCGCGATGAGCATCACCCCTAATGCAATCGCCATCACCAGCGTTCCAGGCGAAGGGGCGGCAGAACTGTTTCATAGCTTGACTGCCACGAGGAACTGCCTGCCGGTTGTCGCATTGTCTTGAAGGTCTTGTTCATCAACCACTTCACGGTTCAAAAATTGCCGCTTGACGAATTGCCGATGGAAATCTCGCCGACGCTGCCGCAATCTCTCGCCGCAGCATTTCGGCGGGAAGCTCCCAGATCGATCGAACTGAACGGTGACGTCCCATGCACGACTATTGCCTCCTATAACGTTCACAAATGCGTCGGCGTCGACGGCCAGTTCGATCCAGCGCGTATCGTCGACGTCATCTGCGAGCTCGATGCCGATGTTGTGGCGCTGCAGGAGGCTGACGAACGCATCGGCGACAGGCGTGGGCTTCTCGACCTTGTCGCCTTGCGAAAGAAGACCGGTCTCATCCCGACGCATCCTCAGCGGAACGACAGCCACGGGTGGCACGGCAATCTCATCCTCGTCAGACGTGGTATTGTTCAAGGTTTTCGACAGGTCAAACTGCCAGGCCTGGAACCTCGCGGAGCTCTGATAGTCGACCTGGAAATTGGCGGTGTGGCGCTGAGGGTTATCGCGGCACACTTTGGGCTGCTGCGCCGGTCGCGGTCGCGGCAGGCACATGCGCTTCTGGAGGCGACCCATCCGGTCATGCGGCCCACAATCCTGCTTGGAGACCTGAATGAATGGCGGGTTCGCAACCGGTCGTCGCTTAATACGCTGTTGCCGCATTTCGGGCCGATCCATGCTGTCCTGCCAAGCTTTCCCTCCCGTTTTCCATTGCTGGCGCTTGATCGTATCCTGGCGCGCCCCGCGAGCCTGATATCGCGCATCGAAGTCCATCAAAGCCCGTTGGCGCGGCTGGCCTCCGATCATCTCCCTCTCAAGGCGCAACTGAATCTTGCCGGCGCAGCTCAGCCTCTCACGCAACCTGCAATGCTTTCGCACGTTACGTAGGCCAACACGGCTTTAGCGGGCTTGCATGGACCTGGGCATCACACAATCCGCCGACGACAGGATCAAGGCTGGCAAAACAGGCCTGCAACTCGTTTCCGACAATTTCGATGCGATGGCGGTTCGTGTGCTTGCTGCTCGCAGCGCGATCCACAGCCTCGATCTGATGTATTACCTCTGGCACGACGATCATTCCGGCCGGGCACTTATGCAGGAGGTCGTGGGCGCGGCCGAACGCGGCGTTCGGGTGCGGATCCTGCTTGACGACATGAACCCCCAGGTAAACGATGCGGCCTATCTTTCACTCAATGCCCACGAAAACATTGAGCTTAAGCTCTTCAACCCCAGCGGAATGAGAAACGGCAGTTGGCTGCGCTATTTTGAGCTTGTTTCCCGGCTGTTTGCGATGACCCGCCGAATGCACCACAAAGCCTGGCTGGTCGACCGTCGTATTGCGATCGTCGGCGGCCGCAACATCGGTGATGCCTATTTCGGTGCTGCCGATACTAATTTTCGCGATCTTGACTTTCTGCTTCAGGGGGCCGCAGTCCAACAAACGCAAGATATCTTTGAGGCCTATTGGAACTGCGCGGCAGCGCGGCGCATCGACACGCTTCATCCCTCAGTGCCGGCCGACCGGCTGGACAGCCTCGGTGCCGGCAGCATTGGTGACGACGACAAGATTTTCGGCAATGTCAGCGCCCGAATGACCATCGATGAGTTCATCTCAATGGGCAGCGGCGTTCATTGGACGGAGAATGCACGCGTCATCTCCGATCCAGCGTGCAAGGTCTTCGGCGACACGCCGGAAAAATGGCTGATAAACGAGTTGTTGCCTATCCTTGCAGGGAGCCGATCGAACCTCGAGATCGTGTCTCCGTATTTCATTCCCGGCCAACCGGGCTTGTCACTGCTGGCTGGGCTGGTCGAGCGTGGTGTTGATGTTTCGGTCCTGACCAACTCGTTGGCCGCAACCGACGTAGCTTTCGTCCACGGTGCCTATGCCAACTATCGGGTTCCTCTTCTCAAGGCCAGGATCAAACTGTTCGAACTGCAGCCTTTCAATGGCGAGAGGAACATCTCGGTCTTTGGTTCGAAGGGGGCCAGCCTGCATACGAAAGCATTCACGGTCGATCGTAGGATGGGCTTTGTCGGCTCGTTCAATTTTGATCCTCGGTCGGTGTCACTCAATTCCGAGATGGGCGTGCTTTTCGAGGACGAAAGATTGACCGCCGAACTTATTGAACGGATCGACGGCGAGAAGGCCTCGCAAACCAGCTATCGCGTCCTAATCGAAGGCGGTCAACTCTGTTGGCAGGACGATGTCGATGGCAGCACGCACACCTATCGCCACGAGCCTGGCGCCAGCCTCTACAGGAAGTGTCTGGCGCGTTTAGTTCGCCACTTGCCGATTGAATCACAGCTGTGACGGGCTGCGTTGACCAAAGTTGGTGGCTACTCGATGAGAGTGCCTAATAGATGGCGATGGAGGGCATGGTCGGGTGCTACCAGTCTTTGGGCAAGTTTCATTTCCCACAGCACTGATCTGGTGTCGGTATTGCCAACCTTAAAGCAACGGGCTCATGATCCGAGCAATGTTTTCGGATAGCCGCTTTAGTCGTGGACGAGATCGCCAGGCGTCCAATGCGACCGGGTCGCTTGCCAGAATGTATCCGTCCTGAATCTCGACCAGCCGGTCGATGACGGAGCGATCGTAGAGCAGTATGCTCGCTTCCTCGTTGAGCTGGAACGACCGGAAATCGACATTGCTTGATCCTACGATACCAATATCCTTGTCGATGCTGGCGTTTTTGGCATGAAGCAGGAATTCTCGGTAGAGGTGGATGCGGATCCCAGCGGCGAGTAGCTGCTCGAAATAGGAGCATTGAGCGAGATGCACAATGCTCTGATCGACTACCGAGGACACAACAAGGTCGATCGTAACGCCACGGGCGGCGGCGCTGCACATCGCGCCGATGATACTTTCATCAGGTATAAAATAGGGGGTCACCAGAACCGCTCGCTGCCGTGCCCGGTGGAGTTGCCAAACCAAGAGTGTTTCGAAACCCTCCAGAGGATAATCGGCTCCACTCGGTAACAGTTGAGCTCGGACCCCACCGGACATGGCGGGAATCGCGACCGGAGAAGGATCTCGACGATCAAAGGCCTCCATCGCCCAGTCAATTGAAATGGTGGAAGCAAGGCTTGCGACGATGGGTCCACTCATCCTGGCCACCAGTTCTCGATTGACGACGCCCGGTCGGAAATCTTTGGCGACGAGGTTTTGAGAGCCCGCATAGCCGATCAGGCCGTCGATCACAAAAAGCTTGCGATGGTTGCGCATGTCAGCACGGGTGCGGCGCAAGATCAGATGCACTGGCAGCGCTTCCCGGGTCTCGACACCAGCGTCTCGAAGCAAACGCAGCGTGCCTCGGCGCCAGCGGTGTGACCCCACCGGATCGAACATCACACGGCATCGGACACCACGTTGCACTGCCTCGCATAGCTCGACCGTGATGCATTTACCAACGGCATCATCCGCGAAGATGTATACGAGCAAATCCACTGTGTGCTCCGCTGAATGGATGTCCGCTAGCAGCCGTTCGACGACCTTGTCATAGTCATCGATCAGCTCGATCGAATTGCCGTCGACGCACGGCATTCGCCCCAGCTTTTGGGCAAAATCGGCTGTTTCACCGCGATCTCCGCTTGAGCCATTCTCAAGCCGCTCGGCGACGTCAAGCTGAAAGGCGCGCAGTTCGCGGGCGCGTTTCTGGCGCGCGACGGGAAACTGCGGACGGCCGATGAAAAGGTATAGAAGCAGCCCGAGCGCTGGAAAGAAAAAGATGAGCAATAGCCAGCTTGCCGCCGCGGAGGGCGAACGACGTAGCGGAACTGTCGCAAGCGCGCCAAACCTAATCAACCACTCAGAAGCGTACCAGAGAGTTTCAAAAGTTATGTGCGCTGTCATCGCGCCTCACATCGGAATTTCGTTCCTCACACCGGAACTCGTGGCGGAGAGTCCCTTCTCCGACTTTCAACTGGGAGCGGCGTGTCGACTGTTACGTTGCAACGAACATCGGGTCATCACATCTGCCACATCTGTGTCCAATAGCCAATGTTCTGCCGCGCGCTGCATGACTCTGCTCTCCTATGGCAAACCGTTGCAGTATGGTCTGCCTAAGCGGGCGATGTCAGAGACTCGACCGGGCTTCGTCTTAGGCAAGTCCACTTACAGGGTGGAGAATGTTGGGTTTCAGTTGCTTTCCCTCCGCCAGATTTCCTAGCATTACAGTTGCGGTTTTGATTTGAGGTGTGCTCGTCGTGCAGCGGCCTGATGTGCTCGTCGCCAGAGTGACCAGGCGATGATGTATGAAGGTTCGATGCGCGCCCGTGCGAGGCGAGTGGC
>NZ_JBIRCY010000079.1:0-28540 GCF_044326205.1 Mesorhizobium sp. IMUNJ 23232 | reverse complement strand
CAACGCGCCCGACCGGGCTGCGCGACCCCGACCAGCTTCACCCGGTCGGGCGCTCACCCTCGCGCACTGCACGAAGGGGGTCAAAATTGGACGCCGATCCGGGGTCAACTTTGCGCGCCGATTGACAAACGGGTGGGTTTACACGGGCGCCGTCGGGACCGGCTTCAACAGCAAGGAGGCCGCTTCGTTGCGAAGCGCCCTCGACAAATTGAGGACGAACAAGCCGGTAGTTCCCCTGAAGGGCAAGAATCTGGTGTTCGCTCAGCCGATGCTGATCGCCGAGATCGAATTCCGTGGTTGGAGCAACGACGGAAAACTGCGGCACGCTTCGTATAAGGGACTGCGGGACGTCCAGGACAATGTCGCGGTGTTCAACATGAACGACGGCGAGACCTGATCAGGCGGCCTGTTTTATCACTTTTCCCAGCTGTTTGATGGCAGGCTCCAGCGGGCGGTGACCATCACTATAATCCTTCCAAGCCGTGCTCTTCGCAAGCAATCCGGGCACGGTGCGCAGCGTGTACCGCTTCGGATCGAGATCGGCTTTGACCTGGGTCCAGGTCAGCGGCATCGAAACAGTTGCTCCGGGCCGCGCACGCGGCGACAGCGGCGCGACGGCTGTAGCCATGCGGTCATTGCGCAGATAGTCGAGGAAGATGCGCCCGTGGCGCTGATTCTTCGCCATCTTGGTCAGGTAGAGCTCAGGGTTGTCGCGCGCCATCGCCACACAGACATCATGCGCGAAACCCTTGGCTTCGGGCCAGGTGAGCTTGCTGCGCTTGGTGGTGGCGAGCGGCGTCACGACATGCAAGCCCTTTCCGCCGGTCGTCTTGCAGAAGCTGATGAGCCCGAGATCGTCGAGGCGATTGCGCATCTCCTTGGCAGCCTGCACCACGGTGGAGAAGGGGACGTCAGGACCTGGGTCCAAGTCGAAAACCAGGCGGCCGGGCAACTCCGGCTGGTGGGGCTCGCAGTTCCAGGGATGCAACTCCACCGCACCGATCTGGGCCACCGCAGCGAGCCCTTCGATGCGATCGATCTGCAGATAGGGCTTCTTGTCCCCGAATACGGTCACCAGTTCCAGGAGGTTCGACGTTCCCGGCATGGCATGGCGCTGGAAGAACTGCTCCCCGCCGAGTCCGTCCGGGGTCCGAATGATCGAGCACGGCCGCCCGCGGATGTGCTCGATCAGCCAGGCGCCGACGGCCTCGTAGTAGCGGGCGAGGTCTTCCTTGGTGACTGGTGTGCCATCGTTGGCGTCAGGCCAGAGCGGCTTGTCCGGGTTGGAAATCAACACGCCCATGACATCGACCTTGCCGCCGCGGCGAGGCACTTTGGATGATGCTGGCGGGGCGGGCTGAGGTACCTGCGTCTTCGTCGGCGAGGCCGGCTTCTCGGCCTCGACCTCGTCAGCCGGCTTGTCTTCCCGCAGCCCCTTGAACGCCGCCTGGCGCACAAGGCCATCGGCTGTCCAGCCGGCGAACTCGATCTCCGCGACGAGTTCCGGCTTGAGCCAGACGACACCACGTTCTTTCTTGGGGGCGCCAATGCCCGTGAAGGGGGATTTCGACGTCTCCACCGCCTTCAGCCTCGGCATCAGGTCCTTGACCTTGGCGGCGCCATAACCGGTGCCGACACGGCCGACATAGACGAAGCTATCGTCGCGGTTGACGCCGACAAGGAGCGACCGGAACTTGCCGTTGGTTGTTGCATAGGCTCCAATGACGACCTCGTGGCCGGCGCGGCATTTGGATTTCGCCCAAGTCTCTGTCCGGCCGGAAACGTAGGGCGCGTCCGCCCGCTTCGACACGATGCCTTCGAGCGACAATCGGCAGGCCGAGCGCAGCACCGCGTCGCCGCCGGTCTCGAAATGCTTGACGAAACGGACGCGGGCGTCTTCGCCAGCGTTAGACAAGAGTTGCTGCAACCTGACCTTCCGCTCCGAGAGTGGCAGTGCGCGCAGGTCTTCGCCGCCGTCGAATAAGAGATCGAACGCGAAATAGACCAACGCGTCTGTTTTGCCTTCGGAAAGAGCGGCCTGAAGCGCGGCGAAGTCGGGAGCACCATTCTCATCCAGCGCGCAGATCTCGCCGTCGATGATCGTATCCGGCAGATTTGCGGCAGCGCGTGCGATCGCGGGATATTTGGCGGTCCAGTCCAGACCCTTCCGCGTCTTCAGCGTCGCCCCGCCGTCAACCACGCGCATCTGGATGCGATAGCCGTCAAACTTGATCTCATGCAGCCACCCACTTTCGGATGGCGGCCGCGCAAGAGTTTCGCAAAGCTGAGGTGCGATGAAATCGGGCAGATCGACAGGATTGCTCGCATCCGACCTCTTCTTGCCGCGAGCTTTCTGCTTACGCTCCTCCGCGGCCAGCCCGGTACGGCTATCCCACACCGCATCTGCTTCTACCTTGCCGCCCTGCCGCATGAATGGTTTCGGCTTGCGACCTTTTCCGGAAGCGATGGCCTCCATCGTGCGGCCGGAAGCCACCGAAGTGTCGTTCTGCTCAAGAACAGCGGCGCCGTTTTCCTCCACCGCGTACTCGTCGCGATGCTTGATCAGCAGCCAGTTGGTGCGTTTGCCTCGCTCGCGGTCATGGGTCATGCGGACGAGCACGAAGCTGCCATGCAGCCGCTCTCCGTCGAGCGTGAACTTGAAGTCGCCTTTTGCGAGGGCTTGTTCCGGGCTTTTCTTGCCCTCCGGCTCCCAATACCCGCGGTCCCACAGCATCACCGTGCCGCCGCCGTACTGTCCTTTTGGAATAGTGCCTTCGAAATCCCCATAGTCGAGCGGGTGATCCTCGACTTCGACCGCAAGACGCTTGTCGTGCGGGTCAAGCGACGGGCCACGCGTCACTGCCCAGGATTTGAAGACGCCGTCGAGTTCGAGCCTCAAATCATAGTGCAGCCGCGTTGCGTCATGTTTCTGGATGACGAACCGTCGCCTATTCGACGGTTTAACGGTCTCCCTCCCGCTCGGCTCCTGCGTGAGCTCGAAATCGCGCTTGGCTTTGTATTTTGAGAGCTTATCGTTCGCCATCTATTCCTCGGACGTACGTCGACTTCACGAAGAATGGTCCGGACTGACAAGAGGTTCCTTGAGCGGAGCGAGGTCACCGAGGCCTCGATCCAACAGGTCTATGCGGATGCTACTAACAAGCGACTGTCACCCCATCTGCGCGCGGTTGGATCTAAAAGTGTCGCGACTCCAAGCGATCCTGGGCCGATTTGCTGTTCGGGCGGTGCGCAGTAGGAACCCCGCGCTGAGGTTCCTACCCGGCCGCCTTAGGCTGCCACATGTTCCGGACAAGCTACTGCGCCGCCGGCTCCCTGCCTGGGCGGAATGACCGCAAAAGCAGGACATGGCGGCGGATCATCGTCGTCATCGCGTGAGCGACGGCGCAGGATCCGCAACCACGAGCGCGACGCCGGCAGACGTCGGCGCTCTAAAGGCCGCAGGCATAATGTCGTCGGCTGCTTCCGCGAGGACTCGATACCGTTGCTTGCGTCCAGCGACTTCAGGGCTCGCAGGATATCCTCAACGTCTATGCGAGAGCCGTCTTCCAACTGGCGTAGCGATGGGGCGCCCGGGACTGCGCGGGCATCAGACGCCCAGGAGGCCAGCAGAGCCCGCTTCTCGTCGAGGCCCATGCCGGGATCGGCAAGAATTTCATGGGGCTTTTGGAATATATGACTGGCAGTGTGACCGGCGACTTTCCGATCCGCATTTGAGAGACTGCTATTCTCGATCATCTCCGTTTCTCCGCAATCCATGCCTCCCGGAACACTCCGGGAGGCAAATCGCAGGTTTATACGTGGAAGAGCCTAGGCGGCTTTACGCCGCGGCTCCGTGTCCTGGCTGATCTGCTTCTTGTCGCCCACCACGGTGCGCTGAGCCGACTCGATGGCGATCCGCCGTGGCTTGAGCTCCTCCGGGATCTCTCGCACCAAATCGACCGCAAGGAGGCCGTTCTCCAGCGAAGCATTGGCAACCTTCACATGGTCGGCCAGCTTGAAGACCTGCCTGAAATTGCCGATGGCAAGCCCGCGGTGAAGGATCTGGCAGTCCTCCGACTCGGGCTTCTTCTGTCCGGTGACTATCAGTTCCGGGCCGTGCTGGGTGAGTTCGACCTCATCCTGGCTGAAGCCGGCAACTGCCATGGTAATGCGGTAGTCGTTCTCGCCGTTTCGCTCGATGTTGTAGGGCGGCCAGTCCGAACGGCCGCTGTTGTCGAGCATGTCGAAGAGACGATCGAACCCGACCGTCGTACGGTAAAGGGGGGAATAGTCGAAGTTTCTCATGGCCATATCCTCCGAAAAGCAACATGGGTGCTGAGCGTCGCAGCGCCTCTGCGACGCCGATTTGTCGGGCCTCATGGCCCCGACGGCAGACGATTTGGGAACATCAATAAACGGGTTCAAGAGTGTGCATCGAAATTTTTTCCCCGTCCTTTTGCTCCTCCTTCCGGCACCTCAATAATGGGCAGTCGACGCGTTCTTTCGGCAAGATTGAACTTGAAGAGTCTGACCGCGTTGTGGAGCATTGAAGCAGCAAACTCGGAGGAAGAGATGGCAAACAGTGGAACAACACGCGGCCGTAACCAGGACCGCGCCAAGGTGGCCGGCGGGCAGGATCACGAAGTGAGGTACGAGGCGGGCAAGACCGGCGCCAGCAAGGATGCCGTCAAATCGGCGGTGAAATCGGTCGGCAACACGCGCAAGAAGGTCGAAGACAAGCTGGGGAAGAAATAGAACTTCTCGGACAATGGCGGCTACCCGTATCGCCACCTTTAACGTGAACGGTGTCAATGGTCGCTTGCCCGTGCTCCTGAGATGGTTGGCTGAAACCCCCTGCGAGATCGTTTGCCTGCAGGAGCTAAAAACGTCGGACGAAAAATTCCCTGCCGAGGCGATCCGCGCGGCCGGCTACGGCGCGATCTGGCACGGTCAAAAATCCTATAACGGGGTGGCGATCCTTGCACGCGGAGTTGAACCGGTCGAACGACGGCGGGGTCTACCAGGGGATCCTGACGACACGCACAGCCGCTATGTCGAGGCTGATATAAGCGGCTTGATCATCGGGTGCCTCTACCTGCCCAACGGCAACCCCGCGCCGGGACCGAAGTTCGACTACAAGCTGCGCTGGTTCGAGCGGCTGATCAGCTATAGCAAGGTCCTGCTTTCGGACGGCGCACCGGTCGTTCTTTGCGGCGACTACAACGTTGTGCCGACCCAGATCGACGCGGTCGTACCGAGGCGGTGGCTAGGCGATGCCGTCTATTTCCCGGAAAGCCGGGAAGCCTATGCGACTATGTTGCAGGATGGCTGGGTCGATGCCGTCCGGCTCATTCATCCCGAAAAGGGTGTCTACACCTATTGGAACTTCTCCCACCGCGGTGGCTACGATGGCAGCTCTGGCCTGCGGATGGACCATTTGCTGCTTAGCCCATCGCTTGCCGGCCAACTCCGAAGCGCTGGCGTGGATGTCGAGACACGTGGCTGGGAGAAGCCGAGCGACCACGCTCCCGCTTGGATCGAGATCGAGGCCTGAGGAACGACGGCTCTCGATCCGGGTTATGCGCTAATGACGGCCGCAATCGACAAAATCTCCCTGCACGTTCCGGACGGCTACAACGTCGTCGTGGAGACCCCGAAGGGCAGCCGCACCAAATTCGCCTACGATCCCGAGACCGGTATGTTTCGCGCGAAAAAGCTGCTCGCCATGGGATTCGCGTTTCCATTTCCGTTGGGCTTCTTTCCCTCGACGAAGGCGGAGGACGGCGATCCGCTCGATGTATTGCTGGTGACCGACGCGGATCTTCCCACGGGCTCGCTGGTGCGATGCCGACTGCTTGGCGGAATCGCGATGGAGGAAACCAAGCAGGGCAATACCGTTCGCAACGACCGTTTGTTTGCTGTGCCGCTTCTGCTGCACCAGGATCGACCGCCCTTTGAACTGTCGGACATGCCGGCTGCTGAGCTCAAGGATATCGAGGACTTTCTCGTCGCCTACCAAGCGGCCGACGGCAAGAAGGCGAAGGTCGTCGGTCGTCTGGACCGAACCGAGGCGGTGAGCCTGGTCAGGAAGGCTGCCCAACCTTGACTAAACTGGAGGAAGGCCTTCGCTTTGGACCGCTTCGAGGGCGCTGGGTACACCTTTGCACTGACATGCAACGGATGTTCGCGGAGCCGACGGAATGGCACACTCCCTGGATGGAGCGGGTCTTGCCCAATGTCATCGCCGTCGTCGAACTCGATCCAGCGCGAACAATCTTCACTCGCTTTATTCCTCCGGGATCTCCGGACGATATCGGCGGTGCCTGGCGCCGGTATTGGCACAAGTGGGATTCGATGACGCGTACTCGGCTCGACCCCGGACTGATTGATCTGGTCTCCGACCTGTCCCGCTTCGTGCCCCCAGCGTCGATCGAGGACAAATCCGTCATGTCGGCATGGCATGGATCTCTGCACGCGCGGCTACAGTCGGCTGGCGTTGATACGCTCATCGTTTCGGGGGCGGAGACGGAGGTTTGCGTGCTCGCCACCGTCATGGGGGCGATTGACCTCGGATACCGCGTCATCATTGTCGCAGACGCGATTTGTTCGGGGGCGGACTCTACCCATGACGCCATGATCGAAATCTATGAAAGCCGGTTCGGCATGCAGGTCGAAACGGTGACCGCTGCCGACCTCGTGGCGGCGCGGATAGATGGAATGCTGTGATACCGGAGCACCTCGCAAATGACGGAACAGCAACTGATTGTCGATGCCTTGGGCGTGGCGCCAAGCTTCGATGTCAAACGGGAAGCGCATCGGCGTATCGAATTTCTCTGCACCTATCTGCGTGCCTCGGGTCTGAATGCCTATGTGCTTGGCATCAGCGGTGGGGTGGATTCGCTAGCTGCTGCGCTCCTTGCTCAACGCGCTGTCGACGGATTGCGAGCGACGGGATACGAGGCCAAATTTGTGGCCGTTCGGCTTCCCTACGGAACTCAGGCGGATGAGAGTGACGCCCAGCGGGCCTTGGACACGATACAGGCAGACGAAGTGCGCCATGTCGACATCAAGCCGGCCGCCGACGCCATGCTGGATACGATCAAGCGATCCGGCATCGGTCTCGGTGACGCGGGACGCGAGGACTTCCTGCTCGGCAATATCAAGGCGCGTCAGCGCATGATCGCCCAGTTCGCACTCGCCGGCGCCAACCGCGGCCTGGTCATCGGCACCGACCACGCGGCCGAGGCATTGATGGGCTTTTTCACGAAGTTTGGCGACGGGGCCGCCGACATCCTCCCTCTTTCAGGGCTCAACAAACGCAGGGTTCGTGCCTTGGCGGCGCATCTGGGTGCTCCACACGAACTGGTTGCCAAGGTTCCGACTGCCGACCTGGAAAACCTAGTCCCGCTTCGTCCAGATGAAGATGCCTATGGTGTTACGTACGATCAGATCGACGATTTCCTGGAAGGCCGACAGGTCGACGATTCGGCTTACCGGCGGATACTTTACCTGTATTCGACCACCGCCCACAAACGCGCGCTTCCGGTCGCGCCTATCGACCTGCCTTTTTCGGCCTGATCAAGCCGGGATTTATCGCGAACCCACATACCTTTGCCCCAAGAGGTGGAGGAAGGACGCCGCCGGCAATAGGCGACCGATGCATTTCCCGCTGCGGCGAATATCACTTCTGGGAGACCACTTCGGAACAACGAGGCGCGCCAGAGCTTAGGCTTTGAATTCAGCGAGAGGTTTCGATGCGCGCACTCACCTGGCACGGCAAACATGACATTCGTTGCGAGAGCGTGCCCGACCCCTCGATCGAAGCGCCTAGGGACGCGATTATCAAAGTCACCTCCTGCGCCATCTGCGGCTCCGACCTCCATCTTTACAATGGGGTCATTCCCGACATGCACAGCGGCGATGTGCTTGGCCACGAGAACATGGGCGAGGTTGTCGAAGTCGGATCCAGCGTCTCCAATCTGAAGGTCGGCGATCGCGTTGTGGTCCCGTTCGTTATCGCCTGCGGGGAGTGTTTCTTCTGCAAGCGCGGCGCCTTCTCCGGCTGCGAGCGCTCCAATCCGCAGAAAAGCAAGGAAAAGGCCGAGACCATGTGGGGACACTCGCCGGCTGGCCTTTTTGGCTACTCGCACCTCCTCGGCGGCTTCCCTGGCGGCCAGGCGGAGTATCTTCGCGTGCCCTACGCCGATGTCGGGCCGATCAAGGTGCCGGCGGGTTTGAGCGACGAACAGGTGCTATTCCTCTCGGACATTTTTCCGACCGGCTACATGGCTGCGGATTTCTGCGACATCCAACAGGGCGACACGATCGCCATCTGGGGCTGCGGGCCAGTGGGGCAGATGGCTATCCGAAGCGCTTTTTTGCTTGGCGCCGAGCGGGTCATTGCAGTCGACACGGTTCCGGAGCGGCTGGAATTGGCGCGCGCCGCTGGCGCCATCACAATCGATTTCCTCGACGAGGATGTTTACGACCGCATCCAGGAACTCACGAAGGGTCGCGGCGCCGACGCCTGCATCGATGCGGTTGGCACCGAGCCGCTGGCCAATTCCAACTTCTACGCTATGGTCGACCGGGTGAAGGTTGCGACCTTCATAGGCACTGACAGGCCGCATGTCCTGCGTCAAGCGATCCACTGCACGCGCAATTTCGGCACGGTCTCCATCGTCGGCGTCTATGGCGGTTTTCTTGACAAGATCCCATTCGGTTCCGCCATCAACCGGGGTCTGACGATGCGCATGGGACAAACACCTGTCCAAGGTTACTTGCCTAAGCTGCTGGCTCATATCGAGAACGGCGACATCGACCCGTCCTTCGTGATCACCCACACGGCGAGCCTCGAAGAAGGCCCGGATCTCTACAAAATGTTCAACGACAAGAAGGACGGCTGCATCAAAGTCGTCCTCAAGCCCTGATTGCGGAAGTCCATGACTGAAACCTCACGCCCCCTCGCAATCGTCACGGGTGCCTCGAGCGGCATTGGCCTCGAACTCGCCAAACTCGCCGTAGACCAGGGATATGATCTGATCATCGCGGCCGACGAGCCGGAAATCCACGAGGCCGCCGGGACGCTCGAGGCCAAGGGCGTCAAGGTTCGAGCCGTTCAGGCTGATCTTGCTACCACCGAGGGTGTCGACCAACTCTACGAGGCCGCGAGCAACGTTGGGCGTCCGGTCGAAATCCTGATCGCAAACGCTGGACGTGGCCTCGGCCATGGCTTTCTCGACCAGGATTTTCAGAAGGTCAGGCGCGTGGTCGACACCAACATCGTCGGTACGGTCTACCTGGTGCAAAAGGTCGGACGTGACATGCGCGAAGCAAACCGGGGCAAAATACTTCTCACCGGATCGATTGCCGGTTTCATGCCGGGCTCTTTCCAGGCCGTCTACAATGGCACAAAGGCCTTCGTGAACAGTTTTGCCTTCGCGTTGCGCAACGAACTGAAGGACACGGACATCACGGTCACCTGCCTGATGCCGGGCGCGACTGAAACGCGCTTCTTCGAACGGGCCGATATGCTCGATACCAAAGTCGGTCAGCAGGAGAAAGACGATCCAACCGATGTCGCGAAAACAGGTTGGGACGCGATGATGCGGGGTGACGGCGACGTGGTCAGCGGCCTGAAGAACAAAATCCAGTCCGCAGTTGCCAACGTCACGCCGGCGGGCCTGCTTGCCGAGCAGCATCGGAAGATGGCCGAGCCCGGTTCGGCTGAGGACTAGTGAGTGAGCGCAATCCCCCGACTCTTGCGTCTCCCCGAGACAACGCGGATTCGATCCACGACATGACGTGGGACTGTCTCATAGTCGGCGGCGGCCCGGCCGGGTTGACGGCCGCGACATACCTCGGGCGGTTTCGCCGTCGGGTCATCGTTGTCGACGCCGGCGAAAGCCGCGCGAAGTGGATTCCTGTCAGTCACAACTGTCCTGGTTTTCCCGACGGTATCGCCGGGGTCGACCTGCTTGACCGCCTGCGGCAGCAGGCGCTGATGGGCAACGTTGACCTCGTCAGCGATACAGTGACGGCCCTCCGGCGCGACGGAGGTGACTTCGTCGCCGCGGCATCCGCCCCCATTCGCGCTCGCGCGGTCCTGATCGCCACCGGCATAGTTGATACGCTTCCGCGCATTCCGGATGTGACCAACATGATCGAAAGTGGTGCGCTGCGGCTATGCCCGATCTGCGACGCCTACGAGATCATCGATAGACGCATCGCCGTAATCGGCCCTGCAGACCAGGCGGCAAGGAAGGCCGTCTTCCTGCGGACTTATTCGAAAGACGTAACTCTGCTTGTGACTGAGCCGGTATCTGACCTTGACCCCGGAGCGAGCGAGTTGCTCAAGCGAGCTGACGTCACGGTCGAAGAATGCCTTCCGGATTCGGTGCGCGCTGAGGCCCATGGCGCTCTTGTAAGTATTCCTGACGGAAGAACGCTGGCATTCGATACGATCTACCCCGCCATGGGTTGCACCATGCGCTCAAAGCTCGCCATCGATGTAGGCGCGGCATTCGACGAGTCCGGCAATCTGGTCGTGGACTCACACCAACGCGCCGGTATAGCGGGCCTCTATGCAGCAGGCGACGTCGTCGACGAAATCAACCAGATTGCCGTGGCCTTTGGGCATGCGGCGATCGCCGCTGTCGACATCCACAGCTATCTTGCGACCACCGAGTAAGACCCCAGGGCGCGCTTGCCCGGCGGAGATGCTTGTGCGGGGGTCATCCCTAAGGATGAAGGTTCGGAACCTTTGGTCCGTTGGGCGCTTGTTGAGCATGCGCTTCACGACCCCGTGAACGGCAGCGCAGACAAAATGCGCACCAAAGGAAAACTCCCATGGCAAAAGAAAAAACGCTGGAAGATCTCTTCCACGATACATTGAAAGACATTTATTACGCTGAAAGGAAGATCCTCAAAGCCCTCCCCAAGATGGCGCGCGCAGCTTCTTCACCTGAGCTCAAGGCGGCCTTCGAAAAGCACAAGGACGAGACCGAAGGTCATGTCGAGCGCCTGCAGCAGGTGTTTGAACTGATGGGCAAGCGCCCCCAGGGCAAGACCTGCCCGGCGATCGAAGGAATCCTCGAAGAGGGCGACGAAATCGCCGAAGAATTCAAGGGCACGCCTGCCCTCGACGCCGGGCTGATTTCCGCGGCCCAGGCGGTCGAGCACTACGAGATCACACGCTACGGCACGTTGAAGCGCTGGGCGGAAGTGCTCGGCATGAACGACGCCGCCGCGCTGCTGGAGCAGACGCTCGGCGAGGAGTCCATGACGGACGAGGCGCTGACTGGTTTGGCGGATGCATCCGCCAACGAGATGGCAAAGGCCGCCTGATCAAACACAGCCACCCGCCAACATCGGGTGGCTGTTTCAATTTTGCATTCCTATTTTTGACAGGAGACCATCATGGGTCGCGGCATACCGCTCTGGCTTCTCGGCATTCCAATACCGATCATCATCCTCCTCGCGCTGTTCATGCGATAGGAGGAAATCATGGCATCAACCCTCACGGCGACCGACGTCCGCGCACCGGTGGAGTCGTCAACTTCCGCAGTCAATTGGGGTCCGATCGTGGCCGGTGCATTCGCCGCCGCGACTCTCACCTTTATCCTGATGCTGCTTGGGTCCGGCCTCGGGCTGACAATGGTCTCACCATGGTCCGGGGAAAGCGCTAGCGTGACGACCTTCGCGGTCTCCACCGCGATTTGGCTTGTGATCGTGCAGTGGCTGTCGTCAGGGCTAGGCGGCTATATTACAGGACGCCTTCGCACCAGATGGGTCGGTATCCACACGGACGAGACCTTCTTCCGGGATACCGCGCATGGCTTCATGGCGTGGGCGCTCGCAACAATGCTGGTCGTTTTCGTGCTCGGCTCCGCGCTGTCTTCGGCGATCGGCACCGGCGTGCAAGCTGCTTCGACGGTTGCCTCGGGAGCTGCGATGGGAGCCTCCGCAGGTGCGACCGCGAATGCCGGAGAGGGTGGCGGGACCGATGCGACCTCCTATTTTGTGGACGCGTTGTTCCGACCAAGCGATCCCGCTAGGCTGGCGGCGCCAGGCGCCGAAGGTGATGCAGCAGCTGCTGCCCAAGCCTCGCGCATTCTTGTCGCAAGTGCGGCTGCCGGCGAGGTATCGGCTGATGACAAAACTTACCTCGGGCAACTCGTTGCCGCACGCACAGGCCTTTCCCAGGCAGATGCGACGGCACGAGTCGATGCGGTCCTAGCGCAAGTGGAGCAGGCAAAGGTTGCCGCGCAGGAAGCTGCTGACACAGCGCGAAAAGCCGGCGCAACCTTTGCCTTATTGGGTGCGCTCTCTCTCATCTTGGGCGCTTTCATCGCCAGCGCCGCCGCGGCACTGGGCGGCAGGCAGCGCGACTACGAAGAGACCCTCTACGTCACCGATCGCCATTGACTTGCAGATCGGGCCGGCCCGGCCATTCTCCCATCACGTCATCAGCTCCCTTGTTATTGTGCAGTGCAGCAACGATATGGCTGCGAGTGCGTTGCACACACGCCGCCCAGTCATGGGCGTCAAAAACAGGGACGGCTCCATTGCGAAAAATCTCGGATACGATCGCGCGCCTAGCAGCACTGCGCGGGCTACAAAATGCACATCCCACCTCTTTCGCACCCGCCGATCGACTCCCCACCCTCGGAAAATTCGGCTCCAATCCCGGCGCCTTGCTGGCACGATACTATCTGCCCGCGGATCTTCCGAACGCCGCGCCGCTCGTCGTCGTACTCCACGGTTGTACCCAAAGTCCCGCCGGCTATGACCATCACTCGGGATGGTCCCAACTCGCGGATGAGGCCGGTTTCGCGCTCCTCTACCCCGAGCAGCACCGCGCCAACAATCCGAACCTCTGCTTTAACTGGTTCCTGCCGGCAGACACTGCGCGCGATCGCGGCGAGGTCCTTTCGATCCGACAGATGATCGAAACGATGGTTGTCACCCACGGCCTCGATCGAAGGCGGGTCTTCGTCACGGGCCTTTCGGCCGGTGGCGCCATGGCGGCGGCGATGCTTGCTACCTATCCGGACGTGTTCGCGGGTGGTGGCATCATTGCCGGCCTGCCCTTCGGTTGCGCGACAACCGTGCCCGAGGCGTTCGATCGGATGCGCGGGCACGGTGGCCCGTCCGAGCAAGAACTGCAGCGGCTTTTGCGGGGAGCTTCCAAGCACAACGGGCAGTGGCCGAGGATTTCGATCTGGCAGGGCTCCGGCGATCACACCGTGGCCTCTGCCAACGCGGAGTCCATCGCTGCGCAGTGGCGTGCCGTACATAAGCTCGACAAGGTGCCGACGCATTCGACAAACGAGCGCGGGCGAAGCCGCCAAATCTGGGCTGACGGAGCGGGCGAAGCGAAGATCGAGATCAATATGATTGCAGGGATGGGGCACGGTACGCCCATCGGCAACGGCCTCGGCACGGCTGGACCTTACATGCTCGATGTCGGCATCTCTTCTACGCGGGAGATGGCAGGGTTTTGGGGGCTCGGGGATGCCGATGACACGAGAGGGTCAGTAAGGGCCAGGCCGGCTCGGCCAAACATCAACGTCTCTTCTTCGGACAGCCTCCGGGGAGCAGGCGAAGGTCGGACCGCGGAGACGGCGCGAAGTGACGGTGAATGGTCACAGGGTGGAGCGGTGAAGAAGGTTATTGAGGACGCTCTGCGCGCCGCGGGCCTGATGCGGTAGGAAGCACGCAAGCCCTCAAGTGGCACGGGCAGACGCGACGGACGCTCGAAGCCACGGAACGCGGTAGGCTTTGCGATCGTTGACTGCCGTCAGCGAGTATCCGGCATGAACCTAATCCAGATCCTTCTCCCGCGAGCCGACAACGCCGGCCAACCTTTCGCGCGGGAAGATTTCGATCGGGTCAAGGAGGAACTGGCGGCGGATTTCGAGGGCGTTACCGCCTTTTTGCAAGCGCCGGCAGAAGGTCTTTGGCGGGAAGGCGGTCAAACCGACAATGACGACATCGTTATGTTTGAAGTGATGGCAGAAGAAATCGATCTGCAGGATTGGCGGCGCCGACGCACAGAGCTCGAACGCCGGTTCCGGCAAGACAAGGTCATCATCCGCTACATGCCGATGACGCTCGTCTAGGATTAACGCCATGCCTTCGACCTCGATCCGCAAGAGCGAATACGATCCAGAGAGAAAGGTTTTGTCCGTTTGGTTCGTTGCAAGTGGCAAGCGCTACGACTACGAGGGCGTGCCTGCGGAGGTCTACGCCGCCTTCCGAAGCGCCTTCGTGAAAGGCCGCTTTTTCAATGAGTACATTCGGGACCGTTTCCGCCACCGTCTGATCTCGGACGATTAGCGGAGTTAGGGTCAGGCGACATTTATGCACCCGTTTCGGCGTTTGTCGCGCCAGCAGGCTTCGATTCCGGGGAGCTTTTGTGCCGTAGAAAAACCGACAAGACCACCAGCACCGCAGTCGACATGAACTCCGACTGCCAGTTCTGGAATGATTCGAACCAAAGGTTGGAATCCAAAAGATAGCTGGCCAGCGACTGAACCTCTCCGCCGTGCCGAAGCGCCTCCGCGTTCGCCGCTGCTAAGCTCGCCCACCAGTGCAAGGCAAAGGAGATGGCGAACAAGACCGCCAACGCTATGCCCAACGAGTAGGAGTAAAGCCAGGACAGAACCGGGTTGCGCTTACGTGTGGCAGCCGGCAACTCATCGTCGGGCCGGTCTGGGTCATCGGGATCGCGAGATTCGGCCGAGCCGCGCTGGAACAGCATCGCGGTAAGGATGACATAGGCCGACATCTGCAGGAATTCGCTCTCCCAATTTTCAAAGAGCGCCGAAAGAAAATCGCCACTGGTCAGATACGCCAGTAGGCCGATCGCCGGTAAGCCGTGATGCTGAAGCTCTTCATTGTAGGCGGAATGACCCGACCAGATCATGCCCAGCGCGCTGAACAGGAACAGTGCCACAAGGGCAATCGTGAGGCCATTGTCCCGAAAGAAGGTTTTCACGGATCATTGCCTCAACTGGCGGGCGGCTTCAGCCTCTTGAACGTCGATGGCGCACAGGAGCTCGCCACTCTCGTCCCGCACGCGTACGAGCCAGCCTGTCAAAGCGTCGGTACCCGGCTCCAGGTCGACCAAAAGATCGATCGCGCAGCGAATAGCCTCCTCACGCGCCGCTTCGAGGCTCGCCATCCTCGACGGCGGCACTTCCCGACTGCCTTCGCCGTCACGAAACTCGAAGATGTAGACGCCTTTGTCCCGATCAGTGGCCGCCGTGACGGCGACTTCGTCGAAATTGCCGTTGCTTTTTGCGTCATAATCGTTCGCGGCCAGACCGATAGTGGCGGTTTGCACCAGGATTGCGCGTGCCCGATCAAGAGCTGCGTCGTCATTTCCAGCTTCGATGCTGGCCATGTCCACGGTCACGCAATCCCCGCCCTCTCCGCAGAAGAGAACCCGCAGGACGGGCTCTCCGGTTGGCGAGGTCGCGCGCGAGACATCGGTTCGAACGATTTGCACTGGGGGACTCCTTTCGAGCTCGACCGGCTACAGCTTGACGGCCATCTCACGGCTCCAGAGACGCAGCTTTCGGCATGACTCGATGAACTTGGCGACCGCTTTCGGGTCCTCGAGCTCGATCAGGCCCTCGTCAGCATCAGGATCGACACCGGCCTTCTGCAATAGCGCCATGCTGCCCGCACTGAACGCTATAAACTTGCAGTGAGCGAAGGCGTCGGCGACGAAGTCGCGGGCCGCAGCCTCGCCAGTCAGGCGCTCAGCGCCCTCTTTAGAGAGGACCAGTGCCACGGCGTCGAACAGCACCGAGGGCCCGCCGTCGATCATGTGCTTTGCCGCGATCCAGCTGCCGTCAGCGGCCTCGACGCCGCCCACCTTCGGCGCGACGACTTCCATGACTGCGCCTTCTTTCTCGATCGCTGCCTGCAACTTCTTCAGCAATGCCGCATCGGCACCGGGACTGACGAGCACGCCAACCTTGCGGCCGGCAAAGCTTTCCGGGCCGTTTTCGATGATGCCGAGCGCTGGCGACGGTTCGAGGTCGTCCCGGGGCGCAACAGCGGCGTCCGCCGGTTTAGGCAGCTCTTTCATGCCGAGTTTGTCGGCGACGGTTTCGGCAAGTCCCTCATCGATGTTGAGCAGGTGCGCGACCATACGCTCGCGGATGGCGACCGTCTCGACCTTGCTCAGTTCGAAGGTCAACGCCGCTGCGATGTGGCGCTGCTCTGGCGCCGTCTGGCTGTTGAAGAATTGTCGGGCCTGGCTGTAGTGGTCGGCGAAGCTTTCCGCGCGCAATCGAACCTTCTGCCCTTCCTCCGCGTCCGCGAAAGACCGGAAACCGCGCTGTGGCGATTCCCTCGGGCCTTCGTCAAACGAGTTCGGCTGGTAATTCACACGCCCGACAGGATTGCGCATCGCCATGTGCCCATCCTGTTGGAAATGGTGGAACGGGCATTTCGGCGCGTTAATGGGGATATGGGTGAAGTTCGGGCTGCCAAGGCGCTTCAGCTGCGTGTCCAGGTAGGAGAAATTTCGGCCCTGCAGTAGCGGATCATTTGAGAAGTCGATACCGGGCGGCACGTTCTGCGTCATGAACGCTACCTGCTCGGTCTCGGCGAAAAAGTTGTCGGGCATGCGGTCGAGCACCAAGCGGCCGACTGGCACCGGGGCGAGGATTTCTTCAGGAATGATCTTGGTAGGGTCCAGCACGTCGAAGTCAAAACTGTCGGCGAACTCTTGGTCGAAGAGTTGGAGGTTCAGCTCCCATTCCGGAAAATCGCCGGCCTGAATGGCATTCCACAGGTCGCGGCGGTGGAAATCGGGGTCAGCGCCGTTGATCTTCACGGCTTCGTTCCAGACCACCGACTGCATGCCGAGCTTCGGCTTCCAGATAAATTTGACGAAGGTGGATTGGTCTTTCGCGTTCACCAGCCTGAAAGTGTGTACGCCAAAGCCCTGCATGAAGCGGAACGAGCGCGGGATGGCTCGGTCGGACATGACCCACATGATCATGTGCATCGATTCCGGCGTCAGGCTGATGAAATCCCAGAAATTGTCATGTGCGGATTGCGCCTGCGGGAAAGCGCGATCAGGCTCAGGCTTCACCGAGTGAATGATGTCGGGGAACTTGATCGCGTCCTGGATGAAGAACACCGGGATGTTGTTGCCGACGAGATCCCAGTTGCCTTCCTGCGTATAGAATTTGACGGCAAAGCCGCGCACGTCTCGGGCCAGGTCGAAAGAACCTTTCGATCCCGCGACGGTCGAGAAGCGCACGAAGACGGGCGTCTTTTCGCCGGCGCGCTGAAAAATGTCGGCGCGCGTATAAGCCGCGAGCGACTCATAGGTCTCGAAAAAGCCGTGCGCGCCGTAGCCGCGCGCGTGCACAACGCGCTCGGGGATGCGTTCATGGTCGAAGTGGAAGATCTTCTCGCGGAAATGGAAGTCCTCGATCAGCGTCGGACCACGCTCGCCGATCTTAAGCGTATTCTGGTCGTCCGCCACCGGGCCGCCGTGAGCCGTCGTCAGAACCTCGGTGTCGCCGTCGGCGATCTGATGAAGTTCGCCGCCGTTCCCCCGCGTCAACTTTTGATCATGGATCGTCGCGGGCTTGCCCGGCGACTGTCTACTGGTCTTAGCCATACTCGTTATTTCCTTTTGGAGAAGCGGATCTCAGATCACTGTCAATGTCCCGTAGCCTCTCAAGTTCCTTGAGCGATAACCGCAGTTCCTCTTCCAGAGCCGCTAGGGCGGCAGCCCGAAGATATGAGGTGCATCCCGCCGTGTGGAACCGCCGCCGCGGCCCCCAGTTCTGTCGACAACCAACAAAGGAGAATTCTATGGCGAGCGCATTGGAAGAAGCCGAAGTGACGTCCAGGCTCGCGCGTGAGCACGGCGTCTCCGAGGACGCTGTGAGGGCGGTCTTTGATGCCCTGCGCCGAGGTGGCGGAACCATGGCTCAGTTCAGCCACGCCGAGTTCGGCGGGATGTCGCAATGGTCGGCGGGCATGACCATGGTCGGCGACATGTTCAACGACAGCCTCAAAGCCAAACTCAGCGCCATTGCCGGCAGCCTCGCCGATTACCTTCGCGATCATCCCGCTGAGCGGAGGCAAGAGGAGACGTCAGTCAGCTACCGATCCACCGGGAAGCCCTCTGCGGCAACATGGTGGCCCGACGAATTTGGTACCCCTTCTTCCGTCGGATCCCAAAATGACATGCGCTATGCAGTGTTTCCCGAAGAGCGTCGCCTCGTCATCGACGATCATGGCCAGATCACCGTTTACGAGACCGGCGACCATCGGATCTCCGGCGTGTCGCAAGCGCAGAGCACGGATACGACGCTGACCTTAGTCAGTCAGCACGGCGTCGTTCGTGTATCGGATCTCAAACGGGCAGATATGCCCGCTCGCTCCTGACGCGGGCTCGGCATTCATGGAAACGGTCACCATCATCGGATATCTCGCAGCCTTCTGTTCGATGACCAGCTTCACCCCGCAGGCGTGGAAAATCATCAAGACGCGTGACACCGGCAGCATCTCGGCACCAATGTACGCGCTCACAGTTTCTGGTTTCGCGCTCTGGCTGACATTCGGTTTGATGAAAGACGAGTGGCCCATCATCATCACCAACGGTGTCTGTCTCATCCTTTCCGCGTTCATCCTGCTGATGACCGTGCTACCACGGGGCAAGAAGGCAGCCGTCGCCGACGCTATCGATCCCACCACGAAACGCACTGGTGATCGTGAGGGGTGATGTGGGTCAGTCGGCAGTGCCGATCTCAATGACGGGGGATCTGTCGTGACCGTACGCTATCGCCTGGGATGTGAGCTCTCTTATGAGGTGAAAGCGCCCACCGTCTTCATCTTCAACCTGGAAGTGGCGAGGTTGCTCAGGCATCACGACCTCGTTGAACAACTGACGGTCACGCCGGACCTTCCACGTCGCACGTATACGGTCCCCGATATCCGGAACCGCTACGTGAGCGTTACGGCGCAGCCCGGCTCCTTGAGGGTCGCTTACGAAGCCGATGTCACCCTTGAGGTTTTCCGCGCCGATCCGGCGACGATCGGCGAGACCCCACTTGACGCGATCCCGCTCGACATCATGCCTTTCCTCTTGCCCTCACGGTTCGTTCCTTCGGACCGGCTCTCTGCCTTTGCTTGTCGCGAGTTTGGCGATTTGCCGAAAGGACACGGTCGCGTGACCGCGATCTGCAACTGGCTCTACGACAACATCGACTATCGCCGCGGCTCCTCGAACGAACAGACCACCGCTGATGAAAGCCTCCTGCTTCGCGCCGGTGTCTGTCGCGATTTCGCCCATCTCGGCATCGCATTCTGCCGCGCGCTTAATATCCCGGCGCGCTTTGTTAGCTGCTATGCGTACGGGCTGGAGCCACAGGACTTCCACGCAGTCTTCGAAGCTTATCTGGACGGTCGCTGGTGGCTCTTTGACGGAACACGGCAAGCCAATCTCGATGGGCTGGTGAGGATCGGCGTCGGCCGGGACGCCGCGGAGATTGCGTTCGCCTCTCCCTTTGGCGAGATTGAGGCTGGGCCGGTCAAGATCACTATCGACCACTCTGATGGATCGCCGGAGCTGCCCGGCCGAACGACAGACGCTATCTCGACGGAGGAGCCGGCGCCAAACGCCGGCGCGAACTGAGGAGCTTACTCTTTCGCGAGAAACCGAAGCAGTTCGTTCGCCAACTCCGCGGGAGCTTCCTCGGCCATGTGATGACCGCAGTCGATGCCACGGCCTTCAAGGCGTGTGGTCCATGATTCCCAAACGCCGAGTACGTCGCCATAGAGCCGCTCGAGATCATCACGCAGCGACCAGAGCGCCAGCGTCGGGCATTGCACCTTGCGTCCTGCGCGCCGGTCCTCCTCGTCGTGCCGCCGATCGATACCAAGGCCTGCGCGGTAATCCTCCAGCATGCCATGAATCGTTTCTGGATCGCGTGTTGCAGCATGAAAGTCGGCATAAGCCTCAGCTCCCATCTGCTCCGGCGTTGCCGGATACCAGAGATCGGGATTGGCGAGTATGGCACGCTCCGGCTTCTCAGCCTGGGCGAAGAAGAACCAATGCCACCAGGCTGAGGCGAAGCGGACGTCGCATCGTTCCAGCGCTTCTATGATCGGCACACCGTCCAGTACGGCCAGGTTGGTAATAGCCTCGGGGTGGTCCATGGCCGTGCGAAAGGCGGTGTAGCTGCCGCGATCATGTCCGACGATGGCAAAGCGGTCGAAGCCCAGTCGCCGCATCAGCGCGATGCAATCGCCGGCCTTCGCGCGCTTCGATGAGCCTGAATGATCAGGCGCAGCGGCAGGCTTCGAGGACTGGCCGAAGCCGCGCAGATCGGGACAGACCACGGTGCGATGCGCGGCAAGAAGCGGCGCGACTCGGTGCCATGTGACATGCGTACGTGGGTGGCCGTGCAACAGCAGAACCGGAGGTCCGGAGCCACCATGACGGACGCGCAAGATGGCTTCGCCAACATCTATGAAATCCAGCTTGAAGCCGTCGAACATGTCGGGCCGGTCCGCGCTACGCGTCAGGCGACCCCTTTGCCGCCGGTCACACCGTAGACCTCGCCATTGATGAAGCTTGCCTCGGACGAAGCGAGCAGCACAAAAACCGGTGCCAGTTCCACCGGCTGTCCCGGACGTCCGAAATCGCTGTCCTCCCCGAACTTCTCGACCTTTTCATCCGGCTGACCGCCGCTCGGCTGCAAGACGGTCCAGACCGGTCCGGGCGCTACTACGTTGGCGCGGATGCCTCGCTCGATCAATTGTTTCGCCAGCGCCTTGGTATAGGCAACGATGCCGGCCTTGGTGGTCGCATAGTCGAGCAGGATGGGTGAAGGTTGATAGGCCTGGATAGAGGCCGTGGTGATGACGGAAGCCCCTGCCGGCAGATGCGGAACCGCCGCCTGTGCGATCCAGTGCAGCGCGTAGAGATTGGTCTTCATCGTCTTGTCGAAATCTTCAGTCGACAGATCCTCGATCTTCTCCCGATATTGCTGGCGGGCGGCATTAATGACCAGGACATCGAGACCTCCCAACCCGTTGACGGTCTTCTCCACCAACGCCCGGCACCAGGCCTCATCCTTGATGTCCCCCGGCAGGGCGATCGCGTTGCGCCCTTCGGCCTCGATCAGTGCAATGACTTCCTTGGCGTCCGGCTCCTCTTCCGGAAGGTAGGAAATCGCCACATCCGCTCCTTCGCGGGCAAACGCAATCGCGGCTGCGCGTCCGATTCCGGAATCGCCACCGGTGACGAGCGCCTTGCGCCCTTGCAGCCGGCCGGAGCCCCGATAGCTCTCCTCCCCGTGATCAGGCACGGGATCCATTTTTCGAGCAAGGCCTGGCATCGCTTGCGGCTGCTCGGGAAACGGCGGCGCCGGATATTGCTTGCGAGGATCCTGAAGCGGCGGGCGATCGGGCATGGGGGTCTTCCATCAATTTGCGAGATTGGCCGGACAGGAGCCCGACAAGCCGCAACGACGGACGAAGGCAATCGTTCCTACAACACCAGACAGATGACGCCCGCGGGTCGGTAGCGGGAACGGGCGCTCGCGCCGCGCGTTCCCAACAGATCTTTAAAGAGTCCATATCAGGAGCGCGCCGTGGGTCTGTTTACGAAAGACATCAAGACGATGGACGATCTGTTCCTGCACGTGTTGCAGGACATTTATTACGCTGAAAAACAGATCCTTAAGGCGCTTCCCGGCATGGCCGAAAAGGCGACCAACCGCGACCTGACGGCTGCCTTCAAGGCTCATCTCACCGAGACGGAAAAGCACGTGCAGCGGCTCGAGCAGGCGTTCGAACTGATCGGCGAGAAGCCGAAGGGAACGACCTGCCCGGCAATCGACGGCATCATCAAGGAGGCCAACGAGATCGCCGGCGAGGTTGCCGAGAAGAAGGTGCTCGACGCCGCACTGATCACTGCAGCGCAGGCCGTCGAACACTACGAGATCACCCGTTATGGGACTTTAATCGCGTGGGCTGAGGAGAGCGGCAACGAGGCTGTTTCCCGATTGCTCACCACTACACTTAACGAGGAAAAGGCAGCCGACAAGAAGCTGACCACCATCGCCGAGCGGAAAGTCAACGAGAGAGCCGCACGCTGAGCGGCAGCGTCCAAAGGATTTCCGCATGAACGCGCGCGGCGAACGGACCCGATCGCTTTGGATGAAGGTCGACGTCTATCATGATGCGCCAAAATTCTCCGGAAATAAGAGCTGCGATACCGTCATCCTCGGATCGGGAATTGCCGGGCTCTCCGTTGCCTACGAGTTGGCCAGCATCGGTCAGAAGGTGATCGTCATCGATCGTGGCCCGATCGCCGGCGGAATGTCGTCGCGCACCACAGCGCATCTGGCGCCAATCTGCGACGACGGTCTGAGCGCGCTGATCAATCTGCGTGGCGAAGAAACCGCAAGGCTGTTCCAGGAGAGCCAGGAAGCGGCCGTCGCCCGCATCGAAGAAAACATCGCCGAGTTGCGGATCGACTGCAATTTCCGCAGGCTGGACGCCTTTCTGTTTCCGGCGATGGGCGTCGAGCCGAAGGAAGCCCGCGATCAGCGACAACAGGAATTCGATGCGGCACGAAGGGTTGGGGCGGCCGCTGAGCTCGTGACCGGTGTGCCGCTCAAAGGGTTCGAGAAGGCGCCCGTCCTGCGCTATCCCAATCAAGCCACCTTCCATCCACTCCGATATCTTCGAGGTTTGGCCGCAGCCATCCGCGACAAGGGCGGCCTCATCTTCGCCTACAGCCCCGTAATAGCCGTGGATGAATTGCCCGGTGGCGGCGTGCGTGTCTCAACGGAGAACGGCGGCGTGGTCGAAGCGGGGTCGGCTGTTGTGGCAACGAATTCCCCGATCAATGATCGCTTCCAACTGCACACAAAGATGTCGCCCTATCGCACCTATGCGATGGCTTTCACCCTACCCAAGGGTGCGCTTCCCGATGCGTTGTTCTGGGATACGGGCGATCCCTATCACTACGTGCGAATGAACCCAGGCCCGGGATCGGTCGACTATCTGATCGCCGGCGGGGCTGATCACAAGACCGGCGAGGCTGACGACGGCGCCGTCCGCTTCGAGGCGATCGAGGTCTGGATACGCCAACTCCTGCCAAGCTTGGGCAAGGAGGTGACGCGATGGTCGGGCCAGGTTCTGGACACGATCGACTATTGCGCCTTCATCGGCCTCAATCCCGGCAGCAAGTCGGTCTATGTGGTCACCGGCGACTCCGGACAGGGCATGACGCATGGCGCGCTCTCGGGCCTGCTTCTGAAGGATTTGACTTCGGGAAGGGAGAACCCTTGGGTCTCGGTCTATGACCCGTCACGCAAGACGCCCTCGGGCGTCGTCAACTATGTCCGGGAGAACCTTTCAGCGATCAAAAATCTCGCCGGATATGTGCTGCCTGGCGAACTGAAATCCGTGGACGGACTCCAACCGGGGAAAGGCGGCATCCTTCGCGATGGCCTTCGCAGGATTGCCGCCTGTCGCGATCTCGACGGGAAGCTTCATCAGCATTCAGCGACCTGCACGCATTCCGGATGCGAAGTGGCGTGGAATTCCACCGAGCTATGCTGGGACTGCTCCTGCCATGGCTCGCATTTTGCTCCCGACGGCACCGTTCTCAACGGTCCAGCCGTCACGCCTCTCCAGCCAATTGACGCACCGACGGGAGGGCAATGATGCCAATCGTCGAGCGCGGCAAGAAGATCGTCGAGAAAATCACCGGCTGGCAGCGGGCCTCGAGCGAAGATCTGGACCGCCTGGTGCGGCCGCGCAAGGCCAACGCATTCCGTTTCAAGAACGATGGCGCCATACCCAATCATCCGCATTGGCCGCTGATCGTCTATCGCGGCCCCCTGAAACTGCCAGGCGAATTCGATCCCGCCGCAATCTTCGAGGATCTCTTCGCGCGCAATGGCTGGCAGGGGTCATGGCGAAACGGCATCTACGACTACGGGCATTACCACTCCCGCATTCATGAGGTTCTCGGCGTCGCCCGGGGATCGGCCAGGGTCCGGTTCGGCGGCAATCGCGGCCGCACGCTGACGATCAAGGCTGGAGACGTCGCTATCCTTCCTGCGGGCACCGGCCACCAATGTCTCGAGGCCAGCGACGACTTCCTGGTGGTCGGCGCCTATCCCCCGGATGGAACCTACGACGAATGCACCAGCAGCGAAGACCATGCCCGCGCGGTCGAGGCCATCCCAAAAGTCAGGAAGCCGCGAGAGGATCCCGTCTACGGCGGCGACGGTCAGGTCCTCGACCTTTGGAAGGCGTTTCGCTGACAATGAGTGCGGCCGCTCCATTTCCTCTGCCGGTCGGCACATCTCCGATGGAAGCGAAACGTGCGGACGCTATCCCGGACGAACAGGGTGTCTGGCAATATGAGCCGAAATGGGATGGATTTCGCTGCCTCGCCTTCAAGACCGGCGACGCTGTCGACATCCGAGCCAAATCCGGAAAGCCGCTCGCACGCTATTTTCCTGAGCTTGTCGATCGCCTGCGTAACACGGCGGCGACGCAATTCGTCGTCGATGGCGAGATTCTGATTGAACGCGCCGGCGGCTATTCTTTCGACGCTTTGCAAATGCGTCTTCATCCCGCCGAAAGCCGCATTCGCAAGCTGGCGGTCGAGACGCCGGCCAAGCTAATGCTGTTCGATATGCTGGCCGATCCAACCGGACAGGTGATCACCGATCGGCCGCTTACCGAAAGACGAGCTGCACTGGAGACGTTTGTCAAATCCGCGGGGAGCGTGAATATCGAGCTTTCACCTGCGACCCTCGCTATCAAGCAGGCCCAGAAGTGGCTGAAGGGCTCGGGCGGCAACACTGATGGAGTGATCGCGAAGCGGCTCGACGGTCCGTATCTGGCCGGCGAGCGTGCCATGGCGAAGGTCAAACGGATGCGGACGGCCGACTGCGTCGTCGGTGGCTTCCGCTATCTTGCCGAGAGGCGCGAAGTCGGATCCCTGCTGCTGGGTCTCTATGACGAGGACGGCAAACTCGACCATGTCGGCTTCACCTCGACGATCTCCAACGACGAACGCGCCGCGCTGACCGACCGTCTCGAGCCGTTGCGCGAACCACCCGGTTTTACCGGCAAAGCGCCCGGCGGACCGAGCCGTTGGAGTACGGAGCGCAGTGGCGACTGGGAGCCGCTGCGGGCGGAGCTGGTCGTGGAGGTCCGCTTCGATCATGTGACGGGCAACCGTTTCCGGCATGGCACGAAGCTGCTGCGGTGGCGACCGGACAAGGCGCCCCGCCAGTGTACGTTTGACCAGTTGAAGTAAGACCGCTCGGAGCGATTGGCCCTGTTCCCCGTTGAGAGCGCAGAGGTCACTGCAATGGACATCAGCGCCCCGAAGAGAGAAATAGGGCTCGAAGAGCGACGCGAACGCCGCCGGCTGCGCCGCGAAAAGCAGCGTGCGGACAACATTGGGCGCGCGGAGAAAATGCACCTCGCGCGGTTGGCGGTGAAAGAGCCCGGCCGTTCAGTACCGGAACTACCCAACTCGTATGTCGGCTGCTCGGGATGGTTCTACTGGAAATGGCGCGGCAATTTCTATCCGGCCGAGATGTCGACATCTGAATGGTTCAATCATTATGCGCAGCAGTTCGACACCGTCGAGATAAATGCATCGTTCTATTCCTGGCCGACCGTCGCAAATGTGAAAAGCTGGCTTCGTCAGGCCGGATCGCGCGAGTTCGTTTACACCATAAAAGTCTGCGAGTTGATTACGCACGTCAAGAAGTTCGAGAACGCCGAGACCCTGGTTAAAGATTTTGGCCTGATCGCCGACATTCTTGGAGATCGGGTGGGCTGTTTCCTTTTCCAGTTGCCCCCAAGTTATCGCTTCACCGAGGAAAGGCTCGTCGTCATTCTCGGCCAGCTCGACCACACACGCCGCAACGTCGTGGAGTTTCGTCATAAAAGCTGGTGGAACGAGAACGTCTATTCCGCTTTCCGCGAGACAGGCACGATATTCTGCTCTTGCAGCGGTCCTCGACTTCCGGACGTTCTGGTTCGCACAGCCGACGAGATCTACCTGCGAATGCACGGCCCAGAGCGGTGGTACCGGCATGATTATACCGACCGCGAGCTAAGCGAGTGGGTGGAGAGAATTCGCGACAGTGGCGCGCGGAGGGCTTGGGTCTATTTCAACAACGACTACGAAGGCTTCGCGCCCAAGAACGCTTTGACCATGCGACGACTGCTCGGACAGGCAGGCTTCGATCAAGGGGGATCCGATTTCGACATCGGGTCCGCCGGAAACCCGGTCACCACGGTGTGAAATCAGTATCCGGGCGGACCCGTCGACAGTACGCGCAAACCAGCCGGATGGTCGCTTCCACGTCATCCATGCAAAGCACTTCGGAGGGCGTGTGCATATAGCGCAGCGGCACCGAGAGGAGCCCTGTCGCCACACCGCCGCGATTCGTTTGAATCAAACGCGCGTCGGTCGGGCTTTTGTCCCCATAAGCCTGGAGTTGGTAAGGGATTCCGTGCTCGTCCGCTGCGGCTTTCAACAGGTCGAATACGACGGGATTGGTACTCGGGCCTTGCGAAATCCCCGGCCCCTTCCCAAGATCCAGCCGACCCTGATCTTCGGGTCTGGCACGTGGGTAGTCCATGGCAACCCCCATATCGATCGCCAGCGCCGTATGGGGTTGCAGATTGAACGCTGCCGTTTGGGCGCCCCGCGAACCAATCTCTTCCTGCACCGTCCCCAGCGCGTAGAGGCCGACATCCGGATGCAGACCGCCTTCGTCCTTCAAGCGGCGCACGACTTCGCCGCCAATAAACAGACCTGCCTTGTTATCGAAAGCGCGAGCTACGGCTTGATTACCCATCAACCGGGCAAACTCGGCTTGCAATGTGACTGGACTGCCGATCTTGACGACGGTTTCAGCCTCCTTGCGTGAGGTCGCGCCAATATCGATCCAGAGATCCTTCAACGACGGCGTTTGGCTGCTGTCGGCCTGTTTGAAGGTCTGAATGGCTTTTCGCCCGATTATCCCTTGCAGCCGCTCGCTACCATGAACCCAGACCCGTTGTCCGATTTCGGTGGCGACGTCGGTGCCCCCGATCGTATTGAAGAACAGGAAACCATCGTCGTCGATGTAATGGACAATAAATCCGATCTCATCCATGTGCCCGGCATACATGATCCGCATGGACGCCTCGGGGTTGATCACCGCCGAAACGTTGCCCATGACATCAGTCGTCACCTTGTCGGCAAATGGTTCAACGTAGTCTCGATAAAGCTCGGCGACAGGTTGCTCGAAGCCACTTGGGGATGGCGTCGCGATGATCGCCTTCAAGAACTCTAGTGAGTGATCGATCATCGGAAAGGTTCCTACCAGAGCCCCAATTCTCCACCCTGACGTTAGTTCCTCTGGACGCGAGGACGGCGCGCTGCAGCCCGGGTTGAATCAGCTAAGGCGTTGGGACCGTTTTCGGACGCTTTGCTGCGTTGGCTCGGGTCGCGCTTGTTGCTTTGGGTCCGATCGGACGATTCAGCTTTCTTGCTCACCTGCGATGCTTTCACCAATTCCACTGCCGCCTTGAGCCGCTCCGGTCCCGGTTTGGTGGCAATACGAACCACAAAACGGTTGCCGTTCCGGATGCAGTCGGGCCTCTTCTCCAGTCGGGCCCGAACATGCGCGTCGACGCGCGCGAACTCGATGGCAATCGCGACAGGCCCGACTCCGATTTTGACGATGCCGGCAGCGGCCGCTGAAAGCTTCAGTCGCGCAAGATCAAGGAGCGTGATCGTTTCAGGCGGGAGCAGACCAAATCGATCCTCAAGCTCGTCCGCGAAAGCATCGATCTCGGCCATGCTCTCCAACCGTTGCAGGCGGGAGTAGAGGTTGAGCCGGACCACCGGCTCCGGAACCCACCGCGCGAGCGACCGAGTGCCTGGCCTTGTTGCCCCCTTTTGCGCCCGCCGCCGAGACATGGGCGCGCACGATCGTGGAATCGAACATCTGGATGAGATGCGCCGAACCGCTCATCGAAGCGAGTATGTCGAAGAAAGCTTCGAACACGCCCGCCTTGCTCAGCCGGTCGAAGCGCTTCCATACCGAATTCCAATGGCCGAACCGATCCGGCAAGGCCCGCCAGCGCACATTCTCCAGCGTGAAAAAGTGCATCGCCTCTAGGTCCGCAAGACGCCGGTCGTTCGACGCCTTGCGTCCGCGCCGCGGTAGGCACGCCCGGAATACTTCAAGCGTGCGGGCCTAATCGTCTTCGTCCATCCGTGTCGACATGGCTTGCGATCTCCGAATCAATCGGAAACCCATGAATCACAACCGATTCTTCCCTGGAACCCTCAAATCTCAACTGGGCACAATTCGTCCACACGGCCTAGCATTACAGTTGCAATTTTGATTGGCATCTGAATCTGTAGGTCACCATGATTCGGAGGTCATGGATGACAGGCTTGTCGATTGAGGCGACGCTTGAGCTTTGGGCGTCGTCGCTGCGAGAT
>NZ_JBIRCY010000078.1:0-28562 GCF_044326205.1 Mesorhizobium sp. IMUNJ 23232 | reverse complement strand
CTGTCGGCGCCTGGCCAAGGACTGGGAATGCCTCAACGCCAGGGCACTCGCTTTCCTAAAGCTCGCCTCCATCCGCCTCATGATCAGAAGACTTTGTAATCCATCATAAAGTTACCGGACTGACTCTAAGACATGGGTGACACCCTCGTGCCGAACGGGTTGTCGATGGTTTGCAAGGTCCTCTGTTCCAGGTCGATATATCCGAGATCATAGTGCATGAAGGAGACGGCCTGCCGACTGATCATCTTTCCGGCATCGTCAACAAGATCGCCCCGCTAGCTCCGGCCGGCGGGGCTTTTGCGTTGGAGGGATAGACTAATAGCCTAGATCACAACGAAATCGACAGATGTCAGGGCAAGCCCCGTCGCCAGTGATGTGAACTTGACTGCCACGGCGCCGCCAAGCCCGTCTGCGTCATAGAATAGCGATCCCGTGTTGGAGTTATAGATGATCTTGTCGTCGGCATCGCGCGGGGACAGGATGTTATCCTTGAAGGCGGAAGCATCGAGCGCCCCGACGCTAAGTGCGGTGAAGATCGAACTGTCGAGTGCGATCTGATCGTCGGTGACGATGAAATCGGTGATTTTATCAGTGCTGCCGTCAAGCGCGGCCGAGAACACCACGATGTCGTTGCCGAGGCCCGTCTGGATCGTATCGTTACCGCCCTTGCCGTCGATCCGATTGTCGCCGTCATTTCCGATGATCTGCTGGCCGAACTCGTTGCCGGTGAGGTCTATGCTGTAGATTGCGTGCATGCTGGTAGTTCGCAGTGACTCGATCTCGACGCCCTGCGCAAGCACATAGTCGACGCCGGCAGCGAGCCGGTCGAAGTCACCCTGACCCTTCACCTCAATGATCGCCGCGCTCGAATTGTAGACCGTATAGAAGTCATTGCCCTCTCGACCTCGAAGCGTATCGGCGCCGCCAACGCCGCCGTCATGCAACCAGTTGTTGCCGTTGTTGCCAACGATGGTCTGGGCGAATTCGTTGCCTTTCAGGTCGATATTGCGCACCGCACCGTAGTTGGTGGTCGTTATCAGTTCGACTTCCTGGCCGGCGCCGAGCGCGAAGTCCCGCTGCGCCGAGACCCTGTCGTCGCCGCCGCCGGAGAGTTCCACAATTGTGTCGCCGGCATTGTCGACGTAATAGGTGTCGTTGCCACCTAAGCCATTCAAAGTATCGGCGCCTGCCTTGCCGTCCAGCACGTTGTTGCCAGCGTTGCCCCTAAGCCAGTCTCCGAACTGCGAGCCGCGCAGGTTCTCGATGTCTAGGAAGATATCACCGACAGCATCGCCCGAAGTCCCTCCGGGCGGCGAGATGCCGTCGAGTGCCACTGCAACCGACGAGGGAGCCGACTGATAGCTCGCCCAGTCACTGCCCTGGCCCCCGTCGAAGATGTCGGAGCCCGCGCTACCGTTGAGCACATCGTCTCCGGCGAAGCCCACCAGATTGTCGTCGCCATTGCCACCGGTCAATATGTCCGCGCCGGCGCCGAGAACAAAGGTATGAAGCGCGCTGTTCTGTGCGTCGGCGGATATGAAGACGACGGAGCCGTCAACGATGCGAAGACTCGCTTCACCCACAGAGAACGTCGAGGGAATGGCGTGCTGCGACACCAGCGTCAGCGAGCCCGTTGCGTCGAGCCGGAGCACATCCACGCGGGTGACATTCGTAGTGAGTGAGACAATCGCGGCAACGAATGTTTCGCCGCCCAGCGTAAAGGACACAAGTTCCGCTGCGCCTAAATAGGGATCGTCGGTTGTTCCGCCATAGTCAGAGACCACCGAGAGCGCGCCGTTTCCATCAACCTTAAAGACCGTAAGGGCTGTGGGTCCCGTGTTAAAGATAGTTGCAGCCACCACGTAGTTCGTGCCCCCAACGACCGCTGCGGCAAGATCGACGGGAGCGGAGGACGAGTTGACCAATGCGTCGGTGAGTTGGAGCGAACCGTCGGCCAGAACTTCATAACAACCCATGGCGCTGGGGATGCCGAACAACGGCGCACGCGGAACGCATTCGACCAGGAATGTGCGCGCGCCGACGGTAACTGCCACCGCATCGTCGGCGAGGTTGTCGCCCAACGGGGCCGTAAATGTGCTTGCCGGGAGGCCGTTGGAACCAAGCTCAATAATATTGACGAGGTCTTTAACAACGGGGAGGCCCCCTTCGTTAGTAAAGAGTTCGCCGCCGCGCACATAGAGATATGTCTTCCCGCCCGCCGTGAACGTGTTCATCTCGTTCCCGTCGTCGAGGGACGGCCCGGCCAGCCCAGAGTCGTTAACACGGCCGAGGAATGTAAGCTGCCCGGATGTTCCGACCTCGAAGGTGGAGAGCGACTCGCCTGCGCCACCCATCACGTAGACGTATGCCCGCCCGCCAATCGTGGCACTGGTGACCAGCGACGCCTCGACCAGCGAAATCGGGGCACTGTTCTGGATGTTCTGGATGTTCGTCAACGTGCCGTTGGCGCCGAGTGTAAAGCAGCTCAAGCCATTGTCATCCGGGCCGACGGCATAGACGAAGGTGTCAGCGGCTGTTGTCACGGCTGTGACATCCACAACACCGTTGATCAGCAAATCTATGCCCTCGCTGTCGAGAAGCGTGTCCGCCTCGACGAAGCTACCGACCACAACAGCCATGCCCGATCCCCCCTTTTCCGCCCGCTGCGCTTCTGTTGCGTCGACTGCGGTAATGTCTCCAGTGATTAAACTTGCAGCATTGACATTTATCAGGGAGCCCCTTGCGGTCCAATCCGATTCTGGAGAATGTTCCGAGTCGGGGCGTTTCTCAAACCACGGAGAGCGCTATGGGCAAACGAGCGAAACTAACCGAACTGACCGAACAGGAATTGCGGCGGATTATCCACGACGCTTCGGCGCTTCATACTTCGATCACACTGCCGCGCCTCGAAGTCGGCAGCGACGATCACCGGGCCAAACCTGGCCGAGGCGCTGGTCGCCGCCACGACGGCGATCACTGGCAGGGATAGCCCTCCCTGAGCGCTTACCGGCAGCGGGCATAGCGGCCATTTCACGGACGGGAAACGCTAGCAGCAAAGAGGGCGGACCTTGGCGGTGTTTACTCATTACGCTCCGCCGGTTCCGCCCTCTTCGGCCCCGAAGGCAGACGGCAAGTGTATGGCACCCGCCACTGGACCATATTGCGCAAGATCAATTTTTGGCCGAACGTTGACCGTGCCAGCCTCAGGCTGGTCACCGTCGGTTTCACTGGCTGCCCGTGATCAGGCCCAATAGTTTGGAGTCGCGTTCAACAGCTATCTGGCGCTCCCTCTTGTCGGCTTCACCGGCCTGCTCGCTGGGGTGTTCATGCTCCTGGCGCATGCGATCAGAGCTCCCCCCTATGCGCTCGCATAGCCGATCGTAGACCTGACGGATTCTGGCAAATATGCTCATTAGCCGAACTCCTTGTCCTCTACCTTGCGGGTCACATTCCCTTCGGCCATGGCGCAGATATAGCACCGATTTAGACATTCCGCAGCCTCGCACCAGCGCCGCCTAGCGCCACGCCTTAGCCTTGGTTGGCAAGCTCTTACAGCAGATGAGGCGGTCGGCTTGATCAAATTAACCTTGTCCGGCGACAGTGTATCAGATCGGTTTTTCCGGTGGATGGCCCCATTGCAAGTCAATCACGTCTTGGTCTTTTTGTTCTAATTTTGTTCTCACCTCAGCTTGACAGATGTTTGCCGCAATCGATACTGTCTCGACGCTGCGCTGACCCATCGGGCGCCTGGAGGTGACACGATGTAGGCGGACCTCCTTGACCGAAGCGCGCGATCAGGAGGGAGCCGATGTTTAAGGGACCTTTTCCGCTTTTCCGCAATACTAGAGTTATTTCGGGCGCCGCATTTGGTTTGGTTCTTGTCGTCTTGGGCGGCGTGGCGCTTGCCCAGCAAGACAAGTATGCCTTGAACGTGCCGGGCGGGCTCGCGTTCTCCGAGTTCCGAGGATACGAGCGATGGCAACTCGTTTCCACCAGTCAGACCGACAAGGCCGTCGCCGCGATCTTGGCCAATCGCGAGATGATTGAGGCCTACCTTGCAGGCATACCGGATAACGGCAAACCGTTCCCCGACGGCGCCAGGATGGCGAAGATCCATTGGATACCCGCGGAGAACGAGTTTTTTCCCGATACAATAGTGCCGGGCAGCCAGCATGACGTGGACTTCATGGTGAAGGACAGCAAGAGGTTTGCAGACAGCGGGGGTTGGGGGTGGGCTGCGTTCAAGTATGACGTCGCGACCGACACGTTCACGCCCGCCACTCAATCTGATGAGCCACCGCAGGCGAATGACGCCAAATGCGGATTCGAGTGCCATACGATAGTTGAGAAAAGAGACTACGTTTTCACTAAGTACGCAAAGAGGTGACAACTCACAGAGGCATTGTCTGTCGCAAAGTTGCAATTGGGTGTCCTCATTGGTTCGATCATGATGACCGTGACCTTCGTAGGCTGCATCTGGCTGAAGATACGGTGGGGCAATTCATTCAGGGTCGAATGGCCATTTATGATCCTCGCGCTCTTAACCGGCCCGGTGGTGACAGGCCTTTTTGCCGCAAAATCGTTTCGCATTGGGGCTTGTGGTAGGTACCCGGCCACGTCTCCGCAGCCGGGATTAACTTACTAGGGCTCCCCCAAGCTATTGGACTGGCGAGTCAGGCGGCGGGTTTTCCGGGGCCGTATGGGCCTTACTTTGAAAGGCGGTCGTCGATGTCGGTCAGCTTCTGTGCGATCCTTTCAAGGGCCGCGGCCGATTGGCGGTGTGCGCTCACCACCTTTACGCAGAAGTAGCAGAAGATGGCGAGCATCGATGCCAATGGCAGCCATGCGAGAAAATACCCAATCAAGTAAGTCGTCCCTTCCATCGTTGCCGCGGCCTTGCGATTTCTTGATCCCCTTACGGCACCAGGCAATTAAACCTGTATTCGAACTGAGGTCCGGCGATCTCTCTCACGAATACGATAGGGCAGTTTGAACGGCCGGTTTCGTCAAGATAGCGCCGGGCGGCCTCAGCCTGGTCCGAAGCGGCCTGGTAGGTGTAACTGGAGTAACCCGGCATCGCCGTCACAATTCCGGCCGGGCTGGGCTTCGTCATGATGCGATCGCCCTTCGGATGTTCGAACACCCGATAAAGCCCTGACGACGCCATCACTTCATGAGAAGTGGTGTCGAACCCCAGCACCGACTGACAGGCTGTCAACGCCAGGCAGGCAAGGCTTCCGAGCAGGATCTTCGCTCGCATCGTTTCCGTCCTCCATGCCTGGAAATCTAAGCGGATTTCCGGGCCGCGCTCAACCGACATCCTCAAACATTCGAGGGGCCAAAACTGACAAGACCGTTCCTCCCGGCGAGATGGTCGGCATACCCTTTTCTGAAGGATGGCCGCAATAGCGGGTCAAGGCTTCGTATCCGGGCTGGCGCCTGTCCCAGCCGGAGACCATGACCGGCTTTTTAGATCACGCCGAAATCCGCTGCCGTCAGGTTGGGCACTGGTCAGATGAGCGGAGGGCGGCTGGGAAGATCGAAAGGAAATGAGCCTGCCGCCGAAGGGGAAACGGCGGCAGGCTCATTTGACACGGGCGAAGGGAGGTCGCCCGGAACAAGGCCCGGCGTTAAAGCGGAGGTCGCAGTCGCCTTGGCCTGTGACTTGATTTTGAAACTAGAAGCCCTTCGTAACCGCCGTGTGTCGCCCGGCTTCCAAATGTAACGTTGGCGCGCAACACAGCGACGAAATGGGCTGTGGATTAACTCGTCTGCGGGCATCCTGTTGGCCTAACGCCGAGAAAAGCGAAAGCTTTCAAAGGCATATGGTAGCTGCCTCCGCTACCACAGGCGGATTTTCTCCAGACCTTGCGAGCCGGGCTTGCTTCAATACGCGGCCATCGATCCCGATGGCGCTTGACCAGGGCAAAAAAAATCCACTGATCGCCAGCCGCCGCCACGCTGCTCAGCGGAACATCGAGCCGCCATCCACATCGAGCGCCGCGCCATAGACGAAGCTAGCGGCGTCGGAGCAGAGGAACAGAATCGCGGCAGCCATGTCGTGGGGCCGGCCCATGCGGCGAATCGGCAGGTTGGCTGCGATGCGGTCCTTGAGAGCCTGGTCGATATGGGAATGCATCGGCGAATCGGTCGGCCCCGGATTGAGGGCGTTGATGCGCACCTTCTTTCCCGCCAGTTCGCGCGCAACGGACTTCACCAGCGACAGCGTGCCGGCTTTCGAGGCGGCATAGGCCGTGTCGGCGATCAAACCGCCGCCGCCATGCACGCCGGCGTCGGAGGCCACGCAGACGATGTTTCCACCGCCAGCGTTGCCCTGCATGCGCTGCACCGCTCCCTGGACGGTGAAGAAGGTGCCCAGCAGATTGACGCCGAGCACGCGCTGCCAGTGCGCCCAGTCCTGTTCCGGGATTCTCTTCGCGGTGATGATCGCAGCACAGGTGACGACATTGTCGAGCCGCGCCAGCTTGGCGTCGCAATAGTCGAACATGCGCCGTATGCTGTCGGGGTCGCCCATATCCGCCACCACCTTGTGCAACGTCCCACCCGTTCCCTTCAATTCGTCCTGACGCTTCCCGAGGCCCTCCGCATCACGGTCGCACATCACGACCTCGGCCCCCTTGGAGAGGAATGCACGGGCGGTCTCGAAGCCCATGCCGCTCGCGGCGCCGGTCACCAGCACCGTCTTGCCGGCAAAGCTGTCTGGGGCAAATGTGGCGTATTCGTCGGTCATGATTTCTCCGTGAAGCCAGGGAGGTGGCTGGTGGTCGGTTAATCTTCTGGCCGGGCGCAGGCCCGGTTCATGCCTTCAGATGGAGCGTCACGAGCACGGCACACTCGGCGCCATCGTCGAAACGCGCCGCCACACGCAACCAGTTGCCGAAGTGGGTAAGCCGCGCCATCGCCACGCGGTCGCGCTCGTCCGGCATGGAAAATTCGGTGCCCTCGCGCAGCCAGTGCATTCCGTCCGGCGACATCTCGATCCACGCCGTCGCAGTGGGTCCGACAGGCTGCTTGAGCGCCCGCACGAAGAAGATCGCCTCGCGCGCCCATCCTGCCTCGTAAGGCTCGCTAGCGGCTTCGCCAGACCAGCGTTCGTTGCGCGAGACGACCGCGGTGATGTTCTCGGGCAACATCAGAAGTCTCCGGAAATGCAGATGGAGTCGACGTAGAGGAAGGCGCGCTTGGCAACGTCGGTTTCCGCGAACAGGCCGAAGTTGAGCATGCACCACAGGTTCTTCATCGCCGGAATGCGGATCGAATCGAACCCCGAGAGATTAAAGCTGCGATCATTGCAGCGCAGCCCGAGCGCCGTCATCGATTCCAGATCAAAATCGAAACACAGATAGGTCCAGTTCACCTTGGTGGGGATTTCGTTGTAGCAGAGACGTTGCGACCCGCCGGGAAGATCGAGCCAGCCTTCCGGGGCCAGATGATAGTGGCTGATCGTCTTGTTGTCGGTGCCGATCGGGATGATCCTTTCAGTCTCGCGCTTGTACTGCCATTTCTGCAGATGCTGGCCGTCGAGCGCGTTCAGGAAGCGCAGATGCGGCATGACGCGATCGTCATTGCTGTCTTCGTCCCCGCCTTGCAGATCGAACAGGAAGCCAATGGAGCGCACGTCGGTTTCGGACAGCTTCAGCGCGTTGGCTTCGGGCTTGAAGGTAAAGTACATCTCGAAGCGGATCGGTCCTCGTTTCCTGAATGTGTGGCGTTTGATGGCGACGTTGCGTGCCCCGGGCAGCGGGCGAGTTGCGATCTTCAAGGCATAGGAAGAACCCATCCCCCCATGCGAGCCGGCGTCCCAATGTCCGAGCGTCGAGAGCATCGGGCTGGTATGCTGGGCGTATCCCGGCAGCATCGTGTCCAGGTCATCCTCGTAGTTGCCGACGAGCTGTGACCAGCCGCAGTGGCCGCGCGCGAAGTCGTCGAACGACACGATCCGCGGGAGCGGGTCGAAGCGGCTGAGCGCGGGATCGGCGCGCAGCAGCGCCAGCCGAATCGCCTCGGTCAGGTCGCGGGTCTGGTCTGGAGCCTGGTTTTTCATCAGGTCGTCGGCCTCATTCGGCTTTCAGTTTCTTGACGGCATTCCAGTCGATTTCGATGCCGAGCCCGGACCTCTCCGGCACGTCGAGCGTTCCGTTCTTCTGCCGGCGACAGCCGGGAGCGAGATCGGCCAGGCTTGTCTTGAACGGGCTGGCGTCGCATTCGCATTCCATGACGCTGAAGTTCGGCATCGCGGCAGCCAGGTGGACGCTTGCGGTCTCGCAGACGATGCCCGACATGCCGATATGCGGCGCGTATCGGATGTCATGCGCGGCGGCGTAATCCGCCATGCGACGCGTCTCCGAGATGCCCCCGGCGCGCGCCACATCCGGCTGCAGCACCGACAGTGTCCGGTTGGCGATCAGGCGTTGCGCCTGGTCAAGGGTGAAATTACTCTCGCCCGCAGCCAGCGGCACGTCGCAGCGGCGGCGCAGTTCCTCGTAGCCCTGTTCGTTCTCCGGCCGCAGCGGCTCCTCGAACCAGAAATAGCCGTTTGCCGAAAGTGCGCGGCCGACCTCGACGGCCTCGTCCAGAGTATAGGCCCAGTTCGCATCGACACAGAGCCCCATCGCGTCGCCGGCCCGCTTGCGGATGCGCTCGATGCGTTTGCAGGCGTCATGCACCGGCCGCGCCATCTTCACCTTGATGCGCGTAAAACCCTCGCCGACATAGCGATCCAATTCGGCATCGGCGGCTTTGTCGTCGACCCAGTTGACGGCGGCGGCGTAGACGTCGATGCGATCGCGCCCGACGCCGCCGAGGAGTTTCGCGACCGGCTGTCCGGTCGCCTTGCCCAGGATGTCCCATAGCGCGATATCCACGCCGGCGATGGCCTCGATCAGCATGCCCCCTGCCCTGCCCGACAGCGCGCGGCGCATCGAGTGCCACAAGGCGCCGATGTTGCGCGCGTCCTGGCCGAGGAGGCGCGGCTTGAGAGAGGTTTCGATCAACTCGACATAGGCCTTGGGCGAGAACCGCGCCAGGGTTTCGCCGACACCGACAATGCCCTCGGTGGTGCGCACCTCGACCAGGACCAGCGAGACCTTCTCATAGACGCCCCAGGACGTGACCGTTGGCTTAGGCAGCATCTGGCTGAGGGGATGAGCAATCACCTCGGCAATTTTCAACGGCTCTGCTGCGATTGGATCGCTCACGCGCATTGGCTTCAAATTTCCTCCCGTCGCCCAGCCGGTCGACTTCCCCATATCGCCCACTTCTCTACTTAGCAACCAGAAAACTTAGTTGCTATGTTATCGGCAATTGTGTTAGGCAGCCGCTGAGAGGATGCCGGATGCCCGCAGAAGCCGAACGCAAGTCGATTTTCGCCGCAAAGCTCGCAAGCCCTTCCCGCCTTGCGGACGGCGTCTCGGATGCGATTGCCGCGGCCTTGTTCGACGGGCGCATCGCGCCGGGCGAAGCGCTGCCGCCGGAAGGCGAGATCGCCAGGGAATTCGGCGTCTCCAAGCCGATCGCTCGCGAGGCGCTGCGCCAGTTGACCAGCGCGGGTCTGGTGTCGACGCAGCAGGGAAAGGTCGCCCGAGCCAAGGCGCTCAGTGGCGAACCGATGGATCGAATTTACGCCTATGCGGTGCGTTCGAGCCTGACGCGGCTTCAGGAAGCCAACGAGATGCGCCGTGTCATCGAGGTGGGCATCGCCCGGCTTGCCGCCGAGCGCCGCGATCCGCGAGGACTGGAGATGATGCGCCAGGCCGTGCTCGACATGCACGCCGGCATCGGCAGGCCGGGCGATTTCACCGAAGCCGACATTCTGTTCCATCTCGGCATGGCGACAGCCACGGGCAACGCCATGATCCGCATCCAGATGGAAGGCATGCGGTCGGTCCAGCGGGAGGTTTCGGAACTGTTCTCGCGGCGCTCCAACCGCACCGAGGCGGATTGGCGGGCCACCGTTGAACGGCACCAGGCGATATACGATGCGATCGCGGCGGGCGACACCGATCTCGCGGACCGGCGCATTCACCAGCACTTCGACGCGGCCGACATCGCCTCGTTCGAAGTGGCCGACAAGCTCGGGGAGCGGTCGCCTTGAGCAACGACCGCTTTTCCCTTACCGGACGTCGGGCGCTGGTGACCGGCGCCAGTTCGGGCATCGGCCGCGCTGTGGCGATTGCGCTCGCCGAGCATGGCGCCTCGGTCGCGCTGCATCATTTCGGCGACGCCGCCGGCGCGCGCGACACGGCGGCGGCCATCGGCCACGGCACCGCGATCCTCGAGGCCGATTTCACCGACAGCAAGGCGATGTCGGCTTTCATGGACGAAGTCGCCGTTAGCGCCGGCCCCATCGACATCCTGATCTCGAATGGGGCGATCGAGCGACGCCGTGCATGGAGCGAGGTCGACGAAGCACATATCCAGGCACACGTCGCGGCAAACTTCACCGCCCTGCTCACCCTGGCCACACGGCTCGTTCCAGCCATGGCGAAGCGCGGATGGGGGCGCGTAGTCGCCACCGGCAGCGTGATGGCCAGCCGCCCACGCGCCGAAACGATCGTCTACGCGTCGCTGAAGGCGGCTCAACTGACGGCGGTGCGCGCCCTGGCACGCGAAGTCGCGCCACATGGCGTCACCATGAATGTGGTATCGCCCGGCGCGACCGAGACGGAGGCTACAGCCGAGCGCTATCGGGACGCCGCTTTCCGCAAGGCGGTCGCGGCGAAGATTCCCGCCGGCCGCCATGCCCAGCCCGACGACATCGTCGGAGCCTTCGTTTTCCTGTGCAGCGACGCCGCCCGCTATATCACCGGAGCTGACATCCCGGTCGATGGCGGCTGGACGATTGGCGACGCACCCGGCGTGCTGCCCGGAGCGACTGGATGACAAGGCGCCGCCGGCTGTCAGTTCATTCGTGCCGCATCCGCAATTGTTAGTTGGACCATCAGTGTTTCGGGAGGAACCATGAAGACGGCAATGAAGTTCGCAGTATCGGTCCTGGCGCTGTGCGCCCTGTCGACGCCGTCGCTGGCACAGGAACTGCGAGTGACCGTTTGGACCGGTAGCGAGGCCCATCTCAAGATGCTGAACGGCATCGCCGAAGGCTTCATCGCCAAGCATCCGGGCGTAACGGTAAAGTTCGAGACCGTTCCGGTCGCCGACTATACGCAGAAGCTCACCTTCCAGGTCGCCGGCGGCAATGCCCCGGACGTCGCCTGGATGATGGAAGATGCGGCGCCGGCCTTTGAGAATGCCGGGCTGCTGATGGACATCGGCCCGACGCTCAAGGCGACAGAGGGCTACAATTTCGACGATTTCTCCCAGCCAGCGATGGCGCTCTGGCAGAAGGACGGCAAGGTCTACGGCGTGCCGTTCTCGACCTCGCCTTTCCTGATCTACTACAACAAGGACATGTTCGACAAAGCAGGTCTCGAAGACCCCAATCAGCTCGCTGAAAAGGGCGAGTGGACCATGCAGAAATTCCAGGACGTCGCCAAGAAGATCACCGAGGCCAATCCCGGCAAATGGGGTTTCGAGTTCAAGGACGGGGAAGGCTACGCATCACGCATGACGCACGCACTACTGCCGCCCGTGCGCGCCTATGGCGGCGAATTGTGGGCCGATGGCCAATGCGGCCTGGACAAGCCGGAAGCGGCGGCCGCGGTCCAGCAGCTTCACGACATGGTGTTCAAGGACAAGTCGATCGTACCGCCGGGAGAGCAGGGCGATTACTTCTCCGGCAATTCCGCGATGACCGTAAACCAGATCTCGCGCGCGTCGAAGATGCCTGAGGCCGGCTTCAAATGGGGCATCGCTCCCTTGCCGTCGGGACCGGCCGGCGAGGCTCCGGTCATCGGCCAGGCCGCGCTCACCGTCTTTGCATCCGGCAAGAATACGGACCTCGCCGCCCAGTTGGTTGCCGACATGACCACCAAGGACAATGTGGCTGTCATGGCCCAGTTCTTCCCTCCGGCCCGCAAGAGCGTTCTGGAAAGCGACGCTTTCGTCAATTCCAACAAGCTCATCCCGCCGGAGCAGATGAAGAGCGTCGCCGCTGCGATCGTCAACGGCCGCGTTCATCCGGCGCATGAGCGGGTGCCGCAGATCTTCGCCGCGATGGCGCCAAAGGTCGATGCGCTATGGCGGCCCGACGCCAATGTCGAAGAGGCGCTCAAGGGCGTCTGCGCCGCCATTCAGCCGCTGCTCTGACAGGGTGCCGGTTCGTGGCCATGACATCCCGGGACAACGCGGCGCGCTCGGCGCGCGTGCCGTGGTTGACCTTGAAGACCAGGGAAACGCTGGAAGCCTGGCTGTTCGTCAGCCCGACCTTCATCGGATTCCTGATTTTCTTCCTCGGGCCGCTTATCGCCATTTTCTATTATTCGATGACCGAGTGGAACCTGCTAAGCCAGCAGGCGACATTCGTCGGGCTTGGCAATTTCCAGAATGCCCTGCTTGAGAACCCCGATTTCTGGCATGTCGTCCGCAACTCGGTGATCTTCGCGCTGGGGCTTGTTCCTCTGAACATGGCGCTGGCCTTGTCGCTTGCACTGGCGCTGTCGCGGCCGTTCTTCGGCGTCGTCTTCTTCCGCACGGTTTTCTTCGCGCCGGTGGTCACCTCCGCGATTGCCTGGGCGATCGTCTGGAAATTCATGCTGCAGGGAGAAGGCGGCGCCGTGAACCAGATGCTGGCCTGGATCGGCATCGACGGTCCGAACTGGCTGCGAGAGCCCAATTGGGCGATGGCCGCGGTCATCGTCACCCGCGTCATCAAGATGGTGGGCTTGAACATGATCCTCTACATCGCGGCACTTCAGGCGATACCGCGCGACTACGAGGAAGCAGCAATGCTGGAAGGCGCCTCGCGCTGGCAGATCTTCCGCATGATCGTCTGGCCGCTGCTTGCGCCGACGACGCTCGTCATCCTGGTCCTGACGACGATCGGTTCGTTCAAGGTGTTCGACCACATCTACCAGATGACCGGCGGCGGCCCTGAAAACGGCACCCTGGTGCTGGCGTTCTACATCTATCAGCAGGGCTTCAAATTCTTCAACGTCGGTTACGCAGCGGCCTTGGCCCTGATCATGTTCGCCATCGTGATGGCGCTCACGCTTCTGCAAGTCATGCTGCGGCGGAGGGAGATGGAGTGACCTCGCGGCAGACCGGGATCCTTTATCGCATCTGCTGGACCGTAGCCCTGCTGCTGCTGGCGGTGCCCTTCGTGTTCCCATTCCTGTGGATGATCTCCGGCGGCTTCAAGAGCACCACCGAAATCTTCGGCGCGCCTACCTTGATCCCGCGCATCTGGCGCTTCGAGAATTTTGCGGAAGTGTTCACCTATCAGCCCTTAGCGCGGCAATATTTCAACTCGCTCTACATCGCCGGGACGGTGACGGTGCTGACCTTGTTCATCGCATCGCTCGCCGGGTACGCCCTGGCGCGCATTCGCTTCGCCGGCGCCGGCCTGCTGATGCTGTTTCTGGTGATGGCGCTCATGGTGCCGGAAGAAGTCACCATCATCCCGAACTTTTTCCTGATCCGCGCCATGGGCCTGATCGACACCCACTGGCCGCTCATCCTTCTGCCGGTCTTCGGCCCGCAGGGCGTGGTGGCGACGTTCCTGATGCGCCAGTTCTTCCTGGCGCTGCCCAGGGAACTCGAAGAGGCCGGCAAGATGGACGGGCTGTCGCGGTTCGGGGTCTGGTGGAGGATCGCGCTGCCCATGTCGCGGCCGGCGCTTGCCGCGGTGGCGGTCATCACGTTCCTGCATTCGTGGAACCTGTTCCTCGAGCCGTTGATCTTCCTCAGTTCGCTGGAGAAGTTCACGCTGCCGCTGGCGCTGTCCAACTTCAACGACAGCTACGGCCTGCCCTTGTGGAACCTGCAGCTTGCGGCGACAAGCGTGGCCGTGATTCCCGTCCTCGTCATCTATCTGATCGCCCAGCGGCATATCATCGAGAGCTTCGCCCTCTCCGGCGTCAAGGGATAAGGGAAGCCATGACAAAGGTTCTTCTCAAGGACATCCGCAAGCGGTTCGGCACGGTCGAAATCATCCGCGGCGTCGATCTTGAGATCGAGGATGGCGAGTTCGTGGTCTTCGTCGGTCCGTCGGGATGCGGAAAATCGACGCTGTTGCGACTGATTTCCGGCCTGGAACACATCAGCGGCGGCGAACTCCACATCGACGGCCGCCTGGTCAATGAGGTTCCGGCGGCCAAGCGTGGCGTGGCGATGGTGTTCCAGTCCTACGCGCTCTATCCCCACCTGACGGTTCGCGACAATATGGGCTTCGGCCTCAAGGTTCGCAAAGTGCCGGCCGAGGAGCGCGCCCGGCGCATCTCGGAAGCCGCCGCTACGCTGAAGCTCGAACCGTTGCTTGACCGCTTCCCCCGTCAGCTATCGGGTGGACAGCGCCAGCGCGTGGCGATCGGGCGCGCCATCGTCGGCAATCCCGACGTTTTTCTCTTCGACGAGCCGCTTTCGAACCTCGACGCCGAACTGCGTGTCCACATGCGCTCCGAGATCGCGGCGCTGCACCAGCGCCTGTCGACAACGATGATCTACGTGACGCACGATCAGATCGAGGCCATGACCCTGGCCGACAAGATCGTCGTGTTGCGCGATGGAAAGATCGAGCAGGTCGGTTCGCCCCGCGAACTCTATGACAGCCCCAAGACCATTTTCGTCGCCCAGTTCATCGGCAGCCCGAAGATGAACATCCTGCCGCTTGCCGGCGGGCAGCCCCTCACCCACAACTCATCCGTGCCCGCGACGGCTGCATCTATCGGCGTTCGACCCGAGCACCTGTTGCTGGCTCAGCCCTCGGACACCACGCTTCGCGGCAAGGTAAGGCTGGCCGAGTACACCGGCGCCGTCACGCTCATTCATGTCGAGCTTGACGGAGGCCAGACCTGCCTCGTCATCCACAATCACGGGGCAGCGCCCGAAATTGGCGCCGAGATCGGACTGAAGGCTGCAGCCACGCACCTGCATTTCTTCGACAAGGAAGGACGCGCGGTCTGACGCAACTATGAGCCGCTCGCAGGCCGCGAGCGAGCTTCAGGAATGTCTCAGCGCAATTCGGACTTCACGGCGTAAGCAGCCAATGATCAACGCTCGCCGTTCGTCCGGCCGTTCGGTTCGCTACCCAAAATCATGATCACTAATTGGATCAGCGACCATCTATTGATAGGATAGTGAGTCTGTCGCGTACTGCAGATGGCATCATCCTGACAGCCAACGATGGCGCCTCCGGCACGGTGGTGGTGGCAGCCGCGTGGGAGGCCGATGTGCCTGGGGTTGCAGGTGCTTGCGGCCCAGTAGGCGGATTGCACCAGTCGGTTCTTCACGCCCTGGGACCGACGCGTCGGCGGCACGACCACTTCCGTTCCGCCGCACCCTCCCCGATCCCAGCAACATCTCCAATTGGTTGTCCAATGTCTGGCCGCTGCTCGCCGTCGCGATCGGGCAGACCTTGGTCGTCGTCATCGCCGGGATAGATCTCTCGCTCGGCGCCACAATGGGCTGGCGAGCGTCGAGGAGGCGGTGATGCTGACCGGCGCCGCCGACAAAGCCAGGCTCAGGCGGCGCATGCCGAGGCCGGACTGATATAGGAGGCGTGTTGCTCTCGGTTGCGAAATTGCGTTCAGTCCACTCATTTGCGTATGATATCCAGCGGTTATCGAGGCGGAGCGGCATAGCGGATGCATAAACCAACTGGCATCAAGGATCGGCGCGTCACCATGTCGGATGTCGCCAACCTCGCCCAATGTTCCCAGTCGACCGTGTCGGTCGTGCTCAGCCCCGATTCCAAGATCAAGATATCGAAGGATACGCGCGAACGTATCCTCAAGGCTGCCGCCACCCTCGGCTACAGCATCGAACGGTCGCCCACGCCGCGCGTCGGGCCGCTGCGGCGGATCGCGGTGGTGTTCGACGACCTTACGGTCTGCCCGGAGGCCGTCATCGCCGTCGACGGCGTCAGGGAATTCACCTGGGAAACCGGCGACATCGTCAGCGCCTACAATTGCCACGCCGACCCGCAGATGGAGGAGCGGACGCTGGCCGCCATCCTGCGCGGCAGCCCCACCGCAATCGTCTACACGACGGTGCGCACGAGGGTGGTGGAGGTTCCCGAACAACTCTACAAGACCGAAGTGCCCGTCGTCCTGCTCAACTGCTACTCCAAGGACCGGGCGTTTCCGTCGGTCGTGCCGGGGGATGTCGCCGGCGGCAACAGGGCGACGGACGTCCTGATCGCCGCCGGCCACCGTCGCATCGGCCACATCACCGGGGAGGCCTGGATGGATGTGTCGAAGGACCGCAATCGCGGCTATCGCGAGGCCCTTGCCACGGCGGACATCCCGTTCGACCCCGAACTGGTCAGGGAAGGCAACTGGCAGCTTGGCTCAGGCTATGAGGCGACGCTTTCGCTGATGCGGATGGCGCGGCCGCCGACGGCGATATTCTGCAGCAACGACCGCATGGCGATCGGCTGCTACGAGGCGCTCAAGGAAATGCGGCTGAGCATCCCCGACGACGTGTCGGTCGTCGGGTTCGACGACGACGAGATCGCGAGCCAGCTCAACCCAAAGCTGACGACGCTGAAGTTTCCGCGCCACCAGATGGGCATATGGGCCGCCGAACGCGCGCTGGCGCCCGGACACAGCCGCGAGGAAACCTATCGCATCGTCAAGATCGAATGCGAACTCGTCGAACGGCAGTCGGTTGCGCGGTTCCCTTCCGTGAATCGGACCGCGAGGATCACGGCCGTGTAGCCGAAGGTCCGGGCGTGCACCGGTCGTTGATGACGCTGCGTCTCCTCAGCCGTCCGTATCGCGGTTGGCCCGAATCCGGTCGAACGCCACGGCGATCACGATGAAGCTGCCGACGAAAATGCCCTGCCAGAAGGTGCTGATGCCGAGAAGGATCAGGCTGTTGCGGATCACCTCGATAAGCGCCGCGCCGACGACCGAGCCGAACACCGTGCCGGCGCCGCCCATCAGATTGGCGCCGCCGATGACCGTGGCGGCGATGACGCCGAGTTCCATCGACTGACCCAGATTGGTGGTGACGCCGCCCAGCCAGCCGGCCTCCAATATGCCGGCGATGCCTGCCATGAGCGAGGAGAATATGAACACGCTGACCTTCAGGCGGCGGACGCCGATGCCGGTGAGCACCGCCGCCTTCTCATTGCTGCCGATCGCGAAGACGTGGCAGCCCCAGCGGGTCCATTTGAGCATCAGCGCCGTGACAACAGCCAGCAGCGCCAGCACGATCACCGGGTTGGCGATACCGAATGTCGAGCCGCCGCCCAGCCAGAACAGCAGTTTTTCGTCGGGTCCGAACTGGAAGATCATCTTGTTCTGGGAAAGCACCATCGCCGTTCCCCGCCCGACCGAAAGCATGCCGAGCGTCACGACGAAGGACGGTATCCTGACATAGGCGATCAGGACGCCGTTGATGGTCCCGACGACGAGCGACGCGGCAAGTGCCGCGGCGCAGCCGAGCCAAAGCGGATGGCCGGCGTTCATGGTGATCGCCAGCACCATCGCCGACAGGCAGAGCACCGAGCCTACCGACAGGTCGATGCCGCCGGAGATGATGACCACCGTCATGCCGAGCGCCATGATGCCGACAAAGGCGAAATTGCGCGTGACGTTGAAGAGGTTCTGCGGGGTCGCGAAAGTGTCCGTGAGCGCGGTGAGAGCCAGGCAGGCGAGCACAGCCGCGATGAACACCCAGAACGCCTGCTGGCCCAACATCCTGCCCAGCCGGGTGTGGGTCTGTTGTTCTATTGCGCCTTCGATGCCGCTCGCCGCCATGTGGTCGCTCTGTTGCCTCCCGTGTTCAGGCGCGTTCGATCGCGCCGGTGATCAGGCCGGTGATTTCTTCCGGCGATGTGCTTGCGGTCGGTTTGTCGGCGACCTTGTTGCCGCGCCTCAGGACGATGATGCGGTCGGCCACCGCGAAAACGTCGGGCATGCGATGGCTGATCAAAACCACGGCGATGCCGTGCCGTCGCAGCTCGCGGATGAGATTGAGCACCTCCGCCACCTGGCGCACCGAGATCGCGGCCGTCGGCTCGTCCATGAGCACGATATCCGGATTGCTGAGCCGCGTGCGGGCGATGGCGACAGCCTGCCGCTGGCCGCCCGACATCTGGCGAACCAGGTCCCGCGGCCGCGTTTCGGAACGCAGATCCTTGAACAGGCGGGCGGCGGCGGCGTTCATCGCCGCATAGTCAAGGATTTTCAGGGGGCCGATGCCGCGGGTGAGTTCACGCCCGAGAAAAACGTTCACCGCCGCGCTCAGATTGTCGCACAGCGCAAGGTCCTGGTAGACGATCTCTATGCCGTGCCGGCGGGCCTCGATGGGCCTGTGGAAGGTCGTCTGGCGCTCCTTGATGAAGATACTGCCGTTCGACGGCGGATAGTTGCCTGCGATGATCTTCACCAGCGTCGACTTGCCTGCGCCGTTGTCTCCCATCAGGCCGACAACCTCGCCTGCCGACAACGACATGGAGACGTCGTTGAGCGCATGAATCGCCCCGAAATGCTTCGAAACGTTCTCCAGCCGCAGCGCAGTCATCCCGCCCCTACTCCCAGTCTAGCGCCACGGCATTACGCGGCAAAAAGCGCCCGGCAGTCAATAGGCTGACCGGCCATATTTATCAAAGTAATTAGCGATATCTAGTAATTTCAAAGTCGATATCTTGACGATGGGTTCGGGCTACGCGTAGAGTTTTTCCGGGCGGAAGAAACCGCCGACGGGCGCCGAGCGGCGTCCGGGAAAAAGGAAAAAAGAGAGGGAACGGCGATGAACAGACTGAATACGATTCTATTGGCAGGCGCGGCCTGGATCGGGCTCGCCGGCGGCGCCTTTGCCGAGGACAAGACACTGGCCATCGTGGTCAAGGGTCTCGACAACCCGTTCTTCGAGCAGATCCATCTGGGCTGCGAGAAGTGGAACGGCGAGAACGCCGCCAGCGGCTACAAGTGCCTCTACACCGGCCCGGCTTCCAGCGCCGACGAGGCCGGCGAGGTGCAGCTCGTCGAGGATCTGCTCAACCGTCCCGACGTCAAGGCGATCGCGATCTCGCCCTCCAATGCGCCGCTGATGGCCAAGCTGCTCAAGGAGAAGGCGCCGAAAATCCCGGTGATGACCATCGACGCCGACCTCAGCAAGGAGGACGCGGCCCTGCGCAAGACCTATCTCGGCACGGATAACTACCTGATGGGCGTGAAGTTCGCGGAGCACCTGAAGGCGCTGAAGCCCGAGGGCGGCACTGTATGCCTGCAACTCGGCAACGTCGCCGCCGACAACATCAACCAGCGTGCCGCCGGAACGCGCGACACGCTGTCGGGTGAGAAGGGCATCGAGCGGTTGACCGGCCAGGGCGGCTGGACGGAAGTCGCCGGCTGCCCGGTCTTCACCAACGACCAGTCGGACCTTGCCAACCAGCAGATGGCCGACACCTTCACCGCCAATCCCGACCTGACCGCCTTCATGCTGATCGGCGGCTGGGCGCAATTCGCACCGCAGGCCTATGTCCAGGTCACCGACCAGGTGATGGACAAGCTGAAGGCGAAGACGCTGGTGATCGTGGCCGGCGATACGCTGCCGCCTCAGATGGAAGCGCTGAAAGCGGCGCGCAGCCATTCCCAGGTCGGCCAGCGGCCGTTCGAGATGGGCTATCGCGCGCCCTCGGTCATGATCGATCTGATCGACGGCAAGCCCGTCGAGCCGATCATCTATACCGGGCTCGACGAGTGCACCCAGGAAACCGTCGAGACCTGCATCGCGAAGTGATGTCAGCGACCGTTCCCGGCCGCGCTCTGCGGTCGGGAGCGGGCGTCCCGGAAAGCCGGCAAGGTGGACGCCAGTGGCGGAAGAACTATCCGAACGCCTAGCCGTGCACGCGGCAGGGGCTGTCATCCCGAAGATCGGTCTTGGCACCTGGGAACTCAGGGGCGAGCCGTGCTCCGAGATCGTCTCGGCGACGCTGCGGAAGGGCTATGTGCATATCGACACGGCGCAAGGTTATGCCAATGAGGGGTTCGCCGGCGCCGGGCTCACGCCTGCCTACTCTGAGAGGCGAATGGGCGAGGCGCCATTCCGCACGATGTAGCTCTGAATCTGCCGCACGATCTGGGCGGCGTGCTCGGCACTCAATTTGTCGGCCAATTCGGCATCGCCCGCCTCGATCGCTGCCACCATGCCCTCGTGCTCGTCGACATACTGCCGCGGCAGGTCGTCGTCGAACGACTGGTAGTAAAGCCGCAGGATGCGGCGGCCCTCGTCGAGCAGCCGGCTGAACAGATTGGTGAAGTAGCTGTTGCCGGCGGCGACGGCGATGGCGACGTGGAAATCGCGGTTGGATTGGATCATCGCCAGGGCGTCGCGATTCTCGACGGCTTCGGCATAGGCCGATTGCAGCTTGCGGATCGTCGCCAGGTCGCCGGCCCGCCGGTGCACCGCCGCGCTCCGGGTCGTGACGCGGTACATCAAGGTCAACGCTTCGAAATAGACCGGCAGGTGAACGAAGTCGATCGCGGACACGATCGTGTTGCGGTTGGGCAGCGTCGTCACCAGCCCTTCGGCGGACAGCCGCACCAGGGCCTCGCGGATCGGCGAGCGCGACATGCCGAACTGTTCGGAAAGGCCGACTTCATCAAGCGGGCTGCCGGGCTCCAGCGTCAGGTCGAGAATCGATTGCCTGAGCTTGTTATAGACCCTTTGGGCGCCAAGGCCGCGCACGCGCGCCGGCGCGTCGGCGGCATCGCCCGAAGCCGCCACCCGCCTTTTGACGCTCTTTACCGCCCTGCCCTTTGCCGCCACCGCGCCATTCCCCCGCTACCTCATGCCTCGACAAGCCAGACCAGCATGCCGCCCGGAGCCCGATTGGCCCAAAGATGATATGGAATTGCCTTGAAGGCCACAGGCTCCAGATCCGGCGGCGCGGTGCGATACAGCGCGGCCGACCAGCCGGCCTCGACAGCTTTTTTTGCCTCGCCGGCTAGTGTCGCCGCGCCCCCCAGCAATTCAGGCTCGAACGTCGCGGCCAGCGGCGCGTCGGCCGGCAGCCGCAGCTTCTGCGGAGCGAAGCCGGTGTCGGTTTCTTCGACGCAATAGACGACCGGTCCGCGCTTCAGCGCCACCCGCCCCGCATCCTCTCCGACCTCTGGGTTGGCGTAGAGACGCTCGACCGGCATGTCGAAGGAAATGCACACCTCGTCGCCTGCCCGCCATTCGCGGATGACGGTCGCATAACCCTTGCCGACCTCAAGCGGAACGGTTTCGCCGTTCATGCTGAGGCTGGCCGTGCGGCACCAGCCGGGAATACGCAGCCGCAGCGCAAACCGCTTGGGCGCCGCCGGCGAAAGGCTGAGGCGTACATCGCCGCCCCACGGATAGTTCGTCTCCTGGGCGAGTTTCACCACCGTGTCGCCCAATACCGCTTCGGTGGTGTTGGCGCCGTAGAGGTGGACGGCGAGTTCGTTCGCCCTGGTGGTGTAGAAATAGCTGCCAAGCGAGGCGATCAGCCGCGCGATGTTGGTCGGGCAGCACGGGCAGTAGTGCCATTTCCAGCGCCGGTTGCCTCCGTGGCTCTCCAGCACGTTCTCATAAAAATAGTGCTCGCCGTCGCGGGAAATGCCGGACAGCGCGCCGTTGAACAGCGCCAGTTCGACGTGGTCGGTGAACCGGCCGTCGAGGTCGATCTGCGCCATGCGGTGGCCCCAGAAGGCCAGCGCCACGGCGGCGCAGGTCTCGGCATAGGCGGTGGCGTTGGGCAGGTCGTATTCGCGCGTAAAGCCCTCGTTAGCCTGGGTCGGGCCGAGCCCGCCGGTGACGTAGAGCTGCCGGCCGGTGAGGTTGTCGAACAGCCGGTCGCAAGCGGAAAGCAGCGTCCGGTCGCCGGTCTCGGCGGCGACGTCGGCCATCGCCGAGAACAGGTACATGGCGCGCACCGCATGGCCGACCACCCTGGTTTGCTCGCGCACCGGCATGTGGGCCTGGCTGTAGGAATAGTCCTCGAAAATGTAGTCCTTGGGGTCCTTGCCGCGCCGCCGCGCCTCGTCGTCGTAGTAGGACGGCTGCCGGCCGCGCTCGTCGACGAAGAAACGCGCAAGTCCGAGATGCCGCTCATCCCCGGTGACACGGTAGAGCTTCACCAGCGCGATCTCGATTTCCTCATGCGCATCGTAGCCGCGCAGCTTCCCCGGTTCCGGCCCGAACGTGTCGATGATGTGGTCGACCGCGCGGATCATCATTTCGAGGAAGCGCCGTTTGCCGGTGGCCTCGAAATGGGCGACGGCGCCTTCGAGCAGGTGCCCCATCGAGTACATTTCGTGGAGGTCGCGCAGGTTCGTCCAGCGCTTCTCGGGCTCGCGCCGGATGAACCACGAATTGAGATAGCCGTCCCGCATCTGGCCGGAAGCGAGCTTTTCGACGATCGCGTCGATCTTCGCTTCGAGCGCCGGGTCAGGATGGCTCTTCAGCGTGTAGCTGGCGGCCTCGATCCACTTGCCGAAATCGCTGTCGAAGAAATGCTGCATCGACAACCCGCTTGGCTGGATCGGGCGCACCAGCGGCGCGGGCGGCAGGTGGAAATCGAGGACTTCGAGAAACCCTTCCTCGTCGAGCCGCCGATGCTGGGAAGGCACGGTGACCTTGCGTACCGTCTCTGTCCAGCTCTCCCAGAAGCCGCCGGCGAAATCGACCTTGGCGTGGTCGACAGGCACGTAGCGTTCGATGCGCGGCGGATCGGTCGGATGGGGCATGAACTGGACCCTTAGCCTATTTGGGGCGGACGCGGCCGGCGGCGCGCCCGGACGAAGTGCCGGCGGAGACAAAAGACGGCGGCGTCGCAACGGTCTTTCCGGGAAAGGCCACCGGTTGCGGCATCAGGGCGCTATCGGCGCCGTCCACGCCTGCAGCCTCGCCTCCGCCGATGCGGAAAGCCTGCCCGAAAGCGCCTCGCGAACGCGGCGGTGATAATCGTTCAAAAAGGCCTTCTCCTTCGCGGTCAGCGACGAGCAGTCGGCCAGTCCGAGGTCGATCGGCGCCAGCGTCAGCGTCTCGAAGCGGAGGAAGCCCGGCGGCCCGGCGACGGTCTCGACCTGGTTCTCGATGCGGAGGCCGAACTCGTTCTCGCGATAGTAGCCGGGCTCGACCGTCATGATCACCCCGGTCGCGAGCGCATGGGGATTGTGCACCTTGGCGAACCGCTGCGGGTGCTCGTGCACGGCCAGATAGTGCCCGACCCCGTGCCCGGTGCCATGATCGAAATCCAGCCCCAGGTCCCATAGCGGGCGCCGGGCCAGCGCATCGAGCTGATGCCCTGTCGTGCCTTCGGGGAACTGCGCCGTCATCAGCGCGATGAACCCTTTGAGCACGGCAGTGTAGGCATTGCGGATGTCCTCGCCCACCGGAGCGAAGGCGGTCGTGCGCGTGGCGTCGGTCGTGCCGGTGAAATATTGGCCGCCCGAGTCGATCAGGTAAGGCCCCCGCGACGTAATCGGCGCGTTGGTCGCCTCGCTCGACGCATAATGGCACATCGCCGCGTTGGCGGCGGATGCCGAGATCGTGCGAAAACTCGCCTCGGCAAAATTGTCGCCCCGCTGGCGGAATTCGAGAATTCTGGCCTCCGCCTCGAGTTCGGTCAACGGGTCGCCGGCCACCTCCCGACCCGGCACGGTGTCATGCAGCCACGTCATGAACTCGGTCCACGCAATGCCGTCCGTGACATGCGCATCGCGGAATCCCTGCAGTTCAACGCCGTTCTTGACCGCCTTGGCGACCGTGATCGGGCTCATCGCGGCCACGACCCGGCCATTGGCGGCGTTCACGGCCAATCCGGCGGCCGCCGGCGCGAATTGCGGATCGACCAGCACCGAACGACCCTCGGCGCGTCGCGCCAGCGCCTCCAGCAAGGTCTCCGGACTGCGGACCGCCACGCCGTCGAGTTCGAAATCGTCACGGCTGTTAGGAAGTTTTCGCCCGTCCACGAACCATTCCACGCCGCCATCGCGGTCGAGCAGCAGGAATGAATGCGGCATCGGCATGTTGGCGATGTCGCTGCCGCGCACGTTGAGCAGCCAGGCGATGTTGTCCGGCTGCGCCTCGACCATCAGGTCGGCGCCGAGGCCGGCAAGTTTCTGCGCGATCTGCTCGCGCTTGGCGTGCGATGTCTCGCCGGCGAAGGTCAGAGGGAACGGCGAGATCCGCCCCAGCGGCGGCGGCGGCTGGTCGGTCCAGACCGCGTCCACCGGATCGGCGTCGAGCGCCACCAGTTCGCCGCCGGCAGCCGACATCGCCTTGTCCAGCTTGTCATGGAGGCTGGCGGGCGCCAGCATCGTGTTGAGGCCGATGCGCATGCCGCTGCCAAGCTGCGTTTCGATCCAGCGCTCGATCGGAAAGTCGTAGAAGTGCGAGACCGTGATCTGTTCGAGATCGATCTCCTTGCGCACCTGCACCTGATAGCGCCCGTCGACGAATATGACGGCGCGGTCGGCAAGCACCAGCGCGATGCCGGCCGATCCGGAAAAGCCGGTGACGTAGCGCAGCCGCTCGTCATGAGGCGCGACGTTTTCGCCCTGATGCGCGTCGAAGCGCGGGATGACGACCCCATCGAGGCCAAGCGTCGCGATGTGGCGCCGGAGGGCTGGAAGCACGGTGTTGCTGGTCATGGGAGGCGCCGATGATGAAGCTCAGAAGACATTTTCCACGAGGCTTGGCCGGTTCCGAGGCCCGGCTTCAGCCTCGCGGCAGTCAGCATTTCATAGGACGGAATCATGCTGTCGGCAAGTTGTCGACAACGTCTCTTGACTCTGCCGACGGACTGTCGACTATTCTCCGATCCCGGCGCGGAAGGCGGCCTTGCGTCCGGCCGGTCGCAACAAGGAGGAGGGGTTCATGGCAGGTAGGATATTGCTCTCGCGGCTGGCGCTCGCCGGCCTGCTCGCCAGCGCGTCGGCGCTGCCGGCGCTGGCGCAGGACGCCCAGAAGGGCGGCACGCTGCGCATTCTCGGCACCGAAGATCTCGACCATTTCGACCCGATCTCGGCGGCGCTGGTGACCACCAACAATTTCCTGCGGGCGGTCAACCGGCAGTTGATATCCTACGCCGCCTCGACCGACGAAGTCGTGCGCATCACGCCCGAGGGCGACCTCGCGACCGAGGTGCCGCAGCCGACCAATGACGGCCTGACCTACACCTTCAAGATCCGCGACGGCGCCATGTGGAACGCTCCGTCCGGCCCGCGCCAGATCACGTCGGAAGACGTCGCGCGCGGTTTCGAGCGCATGTGCAACCCCGCGCTCGGCTCGGCGGCGCTGACCTACTACACCGGCCTCGTCGCCGGCATGAACGAATTTTGCGACGGCTTCTCCAAGGTTGAGCCTACCGTCGCCGCCATGAAGGCCTACATCAACGATAATAATATCAGCGGCATCGAGACGCCCGACCCCTCGACCGTCGTCATAAACCTCAAACAGCGCGCCGGCGACTTCATCTACATGCTTTCTCTCGCCACCGCCTCGCCGGCTCCGGTGGAAGTCCTCGACTTCATGCCGGACAGTCCGGAATACCGTGCCGCCTTCATCGCCAGCGGTCCCTACACGCCGGGAACCTACACGCCCGACAGTTCGCTGCAGCTCGTCCGCAACCCGGCCTGGAAGGCGGACAGCGATCCGCTGCGCAAGGCCTATGTCGACGAAATCCAGATCACCTTCGGCCTTCCTGTCGACTCGATCATGCAGCAGTTGCAGTCCGGCGACGGCGACATGACCTATGACGTCACCATACCGCCCGCCATCCTGCAGACGCTGGCGGCGGCCGGCGACGAGAAGCTGATGACGGTGTCGTCGGGCAACACCAACTTCATCTTCATCAACACCGTATCGGCCAACAACAATGGCGCGCTCAAGGACCTCAAGGTCCGCCAGGCGCTGAACTACGCCGTCGACAAGGCCGCCGTCGTCCAGCAGATGGGCGGGCCGACCATCGCCAAGCCGGTCAACGGCATCTTCGGCCTCGGCGTGCTCGGCTATCACGAGTTCAACCTCTATCCCTCCCCGGACGCGAAGGGCGATCCGGAAAAGGCTAAGGCGCTGCTTGCCGAAGCCGGATTCCCCAATGGCATCACGCTCAAGATGCCGTTCCGCAACAAGGGCAACGAGCCCGCCGTGGCGCAGACCATCCAGGCCTCGATGGCCAAGGCCGGCATCACGCTGGAACTGACCCCGGTGGCCCCGGCGGACTATTATTCGAAGTTCATGACCAACCCGGTCAACACCAAGGACGGCGTGTGGGACATCTCCCCGGTGGGCTGGACGCCCGACTGGGCGGGCGGCTCGGCGCGCTCGGTGTTCCAGCCGCAGTTCACCTTCGACGGCACGCACCAGACCTACAACTACACCGACTACAACAATGAAAAGGCGACGGCGCTGGCGCAGGACGCCATCAACGCCACGACGCCCGAGGAAGTCGGAAAGCTCTGGGGCCAGGTCGACGAACTCGTGATGGCCGACGCGCCGGTGATCCCGCTGATCGCCAACCTCATCGTGCTCTACCACGGCGAGGCGGTGCAGAACTTCCAGCCCTACTCCATCGGCGTCCAGGGCGACTGGACCAACGTCTGGCTGCAGCGCTAGTCTCCCGAAACCAACAGCCCCGCGCGCTCCGGCGCGCGGGATTGCCGGCAACAGGCGGAGTACGCGGCTTGGCAGTCCTGGAAGCGCGGCATCTCAGCGTCGACATTCCCACCGAAGACGGCACGGTTCACGCCGTTCGCGACGTCTCGTTCACTCTTGAAGCAGGCTGGTTCTTCGGCATCGCCGGCGAATCCGGCTCCGGCAAGAGCGTGCTCACGCAGGCCATCCTCGGCCTGCTGCCCACCGCCCGCACCTCCGGCCAGGTGCTGTTCGAAGGCAAGGATCTGCTCGCCCTGCCCCAGTCCGCCTTGCAGGCTGTCCGCGGCTCGCGCATCGGCATGATCTTCCAGGATCCGATGTCGAGCCTCCACCCCTACTACACGGTGGGCAGCCAGATCACCGAGATGATCCACACCCACCAGAAGGTGGAAAAGGGTGCGGCCCGCCTGCGCGCCGTCGACATGCTGGCCCGCGTCGGCATCGCGGCGCCGGACCGGCGCTTCGACCACTATCCCCACCAGTTCTCGGGCGGCATGCGCCAGCGCGTCATGATCGCCATGGCCCTCATCCTCAACCCGCCGCTGATCATCGCCGACGAGCCGACCACCGCGCTCGACGTCACCGTGCAGGCGCAGATCGTGGCGCTGCTCGACGAGATGCGGCGCGAGCTCGGCACCACCGTGGTGATGATCACCCACCACCTCGGCTTGCTCTCCAGCATCGCCGACCATGTGATGGTGATGTATGCCGGCCGGCGCATGGAGCTCGGCCCGAGCGCGCCGCTCTTCGCCGCGCCGAGCCACCCCTACACCGCCGGGCTGCTCGCCTCCTCGCCCGCCAACTACGAGGCGGGCGCCGAACTCGTCCCCATCCCCGGCCGGCCGCCTAGCCTGCTCGACACGCCGAAGGGCTGCGTCTTCGCGCCGCGATGCGCGAGCGCCATGCCGGCCTGCGCCGAGCCGCCGCCGCTGCGCCTCTACAGCGACGGCCTGGCTTCCCTCTGCTGGCTGGATACCACGCCCCCGGCGCCGGCCGTCACCGCGCCCGCTGTTGCCTCCGCCGCGCGCGGCTCGGGCGATATCGTCGTCAAGGCCGAAGGCGTGCGGCTAACCTATGGCGGCCACGGGCCGCTCTGGCGCGGCCAGGGCATCGAGGTGCTCAAGGGCATCGACCTCGAACTGCGCCGTGGCGAGACGCTCGGTCTGGTCGGCGAAAGCGGCTGCGGAAAATCGACGCTTGCCCGCGTCATCGCCGGGCTGATTGCGATGTCGGCGGGCCGCGTCAGCGTGCTGGGTCAGGACCTGTCGAGCCTCGACGCCCGCCAGTGGCAGGCGTTGCGCAAGCAGGTCCAGCTCGTCTTCCAGAACCCCTATGGCGCGCTCAATCCGCGCCGCCGCGTCGGCGCCATCATCGGCGACCCATTCCGCATCCACGGTCTCGACCCCGGCAAATCGCGCAAGGCCGAGGTGCAGCGGCTGATGGAGCTCGTCGGCCTCAACCCCGAGCACTACAACCGCTTCCCGTCCGAATTCTCCGGCGGCCAGCGCCAGCGCATCGGCATCGCCCGGGCACTAGCCCTCAATCCAGCGCTGATCATCTACGACGAGCCCGTCTCGGCGCTCGACGTCTCGATCCAGGCGCAGATCCTCAACCTGATGCGCTCGTTGCAGAAGCAGCTCGGTTTGACCTACCTCTTCATCTCGCACGATCTCGCCGTGGTGCGGCATGTCTGCGACCGCATCGCCGTCATGGACAGGGGGCGGATCGTCGAGCTGGCGGACGCCGCGACGCTCTATGCCTCGCCGCAGCATCCCTATACGCGCACCCTGCTTGCCGCCTCCGTCGCGCCGCCGCCGCGCCGGCCGGTCGCCGGCCGCCGGCTCGTGGAC
>NZ_JBIRCY010000077.1:0-29659 GCF_044326205.1 Mesorhizobium sp. IMUNJ 23232 | reverse complement strand
TCGACTGCGCGGTGTTGTTCTGGCATTGTCATGAACGTCCATCCGAGGCTCCTGGCTGGCGGTCGCGTGTGTGGTAACCGCAACCTCGCATCCAAGCCTCGGACGGACAACCTCCATAGCAATGACACCTAGGTCAAGAGCATCTGGCGTGAGGTGGCAGGCAAGGGATTTGTCACTCCGGCCAATCCCGCTCACTGGCCATCGGCACCCTCCATCACCCTGGCCTTGATCTCGTCGTCCCGGTCGTTGTCGTCCAGCATGTTCAAGAACGTCGAGGCCTCATTGCCGAACCCGCCCTTGGCCTTGCGCGCGCGGCGCGATTGACCGGATTGTCGAGGTAGCTCTTCAGCCAGTCACCACGCCACTGGCGTTTGCCCTCCATCGTCCGCGGTTTCCCAGACATCAATCCAAGCAAGGCCAAGGAAAAATTCTGACCCGAAGCAGGCCCCTGGGAAGAGAAGACGCGTATGGCTGCTTCGCGCCGCATGTCGGTCATTGAGGATGCCTTTGCCACCGCCTGAAAGCGGACGTCAGCGGCGACCACGCTGAAGGATGCGGCTGCGCCACATGCGGACATTATCGCGTTTCGTAGGTCTATTGCGCGACCTGCGACACGGCCGACATCAGTTCCTGCGGGCTCGGCGCACCGAACATGTATCGCCCGCCTTCGGGGACCTCGGTGAAGCTCCAGCGGACGATGCCTTGGCGGTCGAGCAGGAACTGGCCGACCAGTTGCCCGTGGCCTGTCGCCGCCATCTGCTGGTCGGCTTCGGTCATTTCGTAATTGTCTTTCTTGTCGAGGAATTCGGCTGCAGCCAACGGGTCCATCGGACCGGGTAACTCGCCAGGGATTTCGATCCGCATACTCACCACGTCGGCCATCGAAACCTTGTGCGGCCAAGACGTCTCGTTCTCGGTGAATTCGAGATTGGGCAGTCCAAAGGCACGATGCGAGGCGCGTTCGGGGTCGGCGGCCGCGAGCAGGTTCGGCATCGGATGGTAGCGGAAGTAGAGACGCGCGCGGTCGATAGGCGTGTTGACGACCGTCAGGCTTTCAACCCCCTTCTGGCGCAGTTCCGGGTCCAGTTGCGCCTGCGCCGCGATGTGACGCCGGCAGAAGGGGCAATGTAGCCCGCGGAACAGGCCGACCAGCACCGGCTTCTGATCACGAAAGTCGTCAAGTGCGACCTTGCCTTCCCGAGTGATGGCGTCGAGCACAACGTTCGGCGCGCGGTCGCCCGGCTGCAGAGGGCCTAAATCAATACGCGCGGACATTTCCAACCTCCCACCCGGCTAGTCGAGAAATGGCAGCACCACAAGCGCTTCCGGGTCCAGCCCGTGCTGGGCGCAAATTCCCTGCGCCAGGGAAAAGTAACGCTCCGCCTCGGCCAGATTGTCGAGATCGAGATTGAGCGTGGCGAGGCCATCATAGCACGGAAAGAGCAGTTGCGGTTCGCCTGTTTCGCTCGCAACGTCCAGCGCCTCGCCGTAAAAGCGCGCTGCGAGTTGCTGTTGCCCGTGGCACTGATGGATCTGCCCCAGTACGATCAGTGGAACAGGCAGATGCTCGCGCTGGTCGAGCGCCCGGTCGATCTCGATGGCTTTCTCGGCGGCCGGCACTCCCTCGGTGGGGCAGCGATCCGTGAATGTGCAGCAGGCAACCGCCAGATTGGCCAGAAGCCGCGCCTGAAAACCCAGATCGCCGATACGGCGCGCCACTTCGAGGCCGCGCCGGCATACGTCGATCGCTCGCGCCGGATCGATGGTCGTATAGAGCACGCCGAGATTGGTGTAGCCGCGGCACGCTGCGCAAGGCAGACCGGCCGCTTCGGCCATTTCGATGCCTCGCTCCACCTCTCGTACGGCTTCGCGGTTTCGTCCAAGCCGCGCCAGCGCAACGCCCTTGGTGTTCAGCGCTTCGGCAGTTACCAGTGTGGCTTCACGCCCTGTGTCGGAGGCGTGCTCCCCCGTAAGCGCGCGGACGCAGTCCAGAGCCACGTCCGCCCATTTCGCCGCGAGAGCATGATCTCCATTGCGGAATGCCAGACGGCCACGCTCTTGCCAGAGATGTGCCTGCTCGATCGGGGCGTCCGCGCCCTCGAGAAGCGCCGCGGCCTCGACATAATGAGATTCCGCGCTGTCACGTTTGCCCGCATCCCAGAGCAGCCGGCCGATCTTGCGCAGAACCCGAGCCGAGGCAATGTGATCGCTCGCTTCGCGGTAGGCCTGCAGCGCCGTCTCGTAGTGGTCGTGCGCAATCTGACGATGGCCGGCGGGGCCGCACAAATCGGCTATGCGTTCGGCAAGCGAGAGCCTGAGCGGGGTCTGTCCCGTCTCGGCCAAAGTGGCCAGCGCGCGCACGTAGAAGCGAAGGGCGTCGTCGTTGGCGTAGATCATGCGGGCCCGATCGCCAGCCGCCCGCAGGTAGCGCGCGCCCTTCTCATGCTCGGCACTCAGCCCGAAATGATGACCGAGCACGGTCAGGTCTTCGAGGCGTTCCGGGTTGTCACCGCATTGTCTTTCGAATGCGGCGCCGATCCGTCCGTGCATGTCGGTCCGGCGCTGCAGGAGCAGATTCTGGTAGATCACGTCCTGCAGCAACGTTTGCGTGAAACGATAGCATTGCGACGAGAGCGAGCCCGATCCGGCTACCTCCTCGATGATTTCCGCATCGCAAAGCAGTTCGAGGCCGGCTTCAAGCCTGGCCGGGTCGGCCGTTACGACTTTGAGAAGCGAGGCGTCGAAGCGCGGGCCGATGACGGCAGCTTCCTGGGCTAGGTGACGCACCTCCTGCGGCAGCCTGTCGACGCGAGCGAGCAACATCGCCTGAATGGTGGCGGGAATGCCGGCCACAGCTTCATTGCGAGCGATCTGCCATTGCTGGCCGTCGCGCTTCAGCACCCCAAGATCGATCAGGCCCCGCACGATCTCCTCGAGGAACAGGGGATTGCCGCCGGCGCGGTCGAGGATCTGGTCGCGGAGCCCCGCGGCGGACCTCACCCAGCGGTCGCCGAAAAATGCTGTCAGCAGGCTGCGACCGTCAGCGACGGCGAGCGGCGACAGCCTGAGCGCGGTATGACTGATACGGCTCGAATCGAGCTGGTCGTTCTCCAGCGCCGGGCGATGCGTAACTACCAGCATCAGCCGCGTGCGTTCCAGCCTGTCCAGCACGAAACGCAGCGCTTCGAGCGACACGGCATCGGCCCAATGCAAATCCTCGACGACAATCAACAAAGGCGACAGGGCCAGGCGCCGTTCGATGATCGTGCGAACCGCGTAGAGGATTTGCCGCCGCAACTGTTCCGGCTCGACATGCTGCAGGACCGCGTTGGGGTCGCCGAGGCCGAGCACATGGTAGAGCAGCGGCATCAGCCGCTCTGACTCCTCGCCCCCCAGGCCCAGATCGGTCAGCAACGCTGCGAGCTTCGCCCGCATTCCGTCCGGCGTATCGTTTTGCATCATTCCGGCGGCGCTGCGCACGACGGCGCCGAGCGCGCCGTATGACCGTTCGCCTAGCGGTGAACAGGCAGCCTGCCGTACGGCGACGCTGCGAAAGCGCTCCTCCTCGCCAACGCGGGCGACGAATTCCTTTACCAGGCGCGATTTCCCGATGCCGGCTTCGCCAACGAGGCGGACAAGTTGCGCCGAGCCTCCACACGCCCGGTCGAGGCTCGCCAGCAGTCTCTGGAGCTCCGCATCGCGGCCGATCATCGGCGCGCTGAGGCCGAGCGCTTCGAGCCCGCGCGCGGCGCGCGGCGCGGCAAGCGGCTCACGCAGCCGATGGACGAGTACGCTGCCGGCCTTGCCGCGGAGCACGACATTGCCAAGCGACTCGTAGGCGAATGCGTGCCGAGTCAGCCGGTGAGTAAGCTCGCCGACCAGGACCTCCCCCGGTGCGGCCAGCGATTGCAGCCGCTGCGCCGTGTTTACCGTGTCGCCGGTCACCGAATAGGATTTCGCTGAACCGACGCCCAATCCGCCGGTGACGACCGGCCCGGTGTTTATGCCGATATGGAGCACCAGGGGCGGCCCCGCATAGGCGGCGTGTTGGCCGAGGCGCGCCGTTCGGTCCATCATATCGAGGGCTGCGCGCAATGCGCGTTCCGGATCGTCCTCATGGGCGAACGGCGCGCCGAACAAAGCGAGCAGTGCGTCGCCGATGAACTTGTCGACGAAACCGCCAAAATTCTGCACGGCTGTGGTCAACTCCCGGAACAGATCGTTCTGCAGCGCCTGCATGACCTCGGGGTCGAGTTGCTCGCTGAATGTCGTGAAGCCGCAAAGGTCGGCGAACAGGACCGTCACGGTCCGGCGATCGGCATCGGAGGGTGGATGCGGCGACCCGCTCTTGCCTTTGACAGATGGCGGGGGCGGAGTCCGGGACTGCGGCTCAGCCGCCTGGGCCGGCATCGGCGCGGTCCGGTCTTCGCCCATCACCGTCGCTCCGACGCTCGCCCCGCATTTCGGGCAGAACTGGAAGTCCGGCGCGCATAGATAACCGCAACTGGTGCATGCGATGGGCTGGCACAAGCCGCACTTGGGACAGAAAGCGAAGCCGCTTTCAACCTGGAAACCGCAGCCCGGGCAGTCCATCGACCAAGACCTCGCTAGGGGCCGTGACGGCGCGATCTCATTACACGCCTCCTATCACGGCCAGGGTCTTCACAAGGATGAACCGATAACCCTCGACCGGCAAGCGGCAGCGTACATGGGCGTCGAGCGGTCGTTGTGAGCGCAATCGACTCGGGCGGCTTCATGGCCGTCGTTTGCGTCGAAGCAGCATTACAACCTTCCTCCAAAGTCCCCCCGCAGGAATGCCATCTCTGCGCCGCATCTCGGTCATAGAGGCACATATAGTGATTCCTGAAGCGGACCTTGCTTTCGATCCCGCGGAAGTATTCGGATGTGCCATCCAAGAGGGCATTCAGAGGAGAATGAGCGGAGCTTCTTTGGGTTGGGATTCGACATAGGCCGGGAACTCGGTTGACGAACCAGTTCCTCGCGCCGGGCGGGCGGATACGTGAGCTGCAGGTGGCAAGAACCAGCCGCTCCTTTGCCCTCGAACAGGCGACGAAGAACGCCCGGCGCTCCGCGTTGGCGTTATCCCAGAACGTCTGCTCTTCGGGTCCGAGCACTATGACCGTCCCGAATTCAAGACCCTTGATCCTGTGGACCGTCATCACTCGCACCGCACTGTCAGTCAAAAAGCCGGCAGCATCAAGCGGCTCGGCTTCACCAATCCGATCCTGATCGGAGACGATCACGAGATCATCGCCGGCCATGGCCGCGTAACGGCGAGTTAGTCGAAGTGGCGCGCAACGATACTGTGCAAGAACATCCACTTGCTGCGAGACTTGGCTCACTCATTTCCGAATCACTTGCAGTCCCGGAAATCTCCGTGCCGGATGCTTATCATCGCCATAGCCCAGGCTACCCCGGAAACTGAAAGCCCCCCGGAAACAACCGCATAGGGGAGTTTTTCCTGATTCTTACTGCCGTTCTTTCCAAAAAGGCGCGTTTCTCAAGAATTGGTATTGAAATTGACTTGCTAAAGTGCTTTCTTTCGTTAAGAAATCAAAGGTCTCATCTTTGTTGAAATGATGCCTCGCGTGTTCGTGCTTGGGGGAACTGGGCGTGCATCACAGTGACGTTGATTACTGGCGTTCTCTGCAGGCGCTTAAGGCGCCACACCCGGATCTCCCGACTCCTCGCGTCTGTCGCCTGCTCGAGCGTACCTTCCAGAAATGGCGCGAGAAGCCCTGTTGGCTGGACGAGCGCGACGTTGGGCACCTATTTCGCGGCCCTAACTCCGACGGAAGGGAGCAAGGCTGGTCCGAGAAGCCCATCATTATCCGCAAGGCCCGGGCTATCGAGAAGATGCTCGAGATCATTTGCTTGCCGGATGTGGCCGCCCGCGCCGGCAGCTTTCAGATCGACCCGGATGAGCTCATCATCGGAACGCCGCCGCCGTTCTCGGTTGGGCAGGGCAAGGAGTTCGTCCGCTATTTGACTGTCGAGGAAGAGCTCCGTGCGATGCTCGATTATCTCAACGAACTCTCGCCTATGGGGCACATCGTCCCGGATCACATGCGGGTGGTCCAGCGCGGGCTCGCGGCGCTCATCAATGAATGTGAAGCGCGCGCACAGGAAGCCGAAAGTGCCCAACGGGAATTCTACGAGGCGACCGCCATCTCGATGCGGGCGGTAATAGCGTTTGCTGGGCGCTATGCAGATCACGCCGCGGTGGTCGCCAAATCCCTAGGCCCGGATGATCCTCGGCATACCGCCATGGCCGCCGCGGCTGAGCGACTTCGCCGTGTCCCTGCCCAAAAGGCGGAATCCTTCCTCGACGCTCTTCAGAGCATCTATATCGTCCACTGCGCACTCCATTGGACGGTCGAGATTGTCCCGATCGGGAGACTCGACCAGATCCTTCAGCCACTGCTCACAATGGACCTCGACAAGGGGATGGAGATCGAGGACGCTCAGGAGGCACTCGACTGCTTTTGGATAAAGCTTGACGAGCGCGCGATCCTAGACCGTCGACATCTCGAAAACAGATTTACTGCCGCGGACGGCGTTCTCACTGGTTTCTGGGGGGCCTCGAACTTCGACCAAGGCGGGTTGCTCAACCAATGGATGCAGCAAATTACGATCGGCGGGGTGCTCCCTGACGATGCCGACGAACCGACCGACGCTTGCAACCAAGTCACCAGACTTTGCTTGGAAGCGGCGCGACGGCTACCGCTCAACAGTCCGACCCTGGACCTCAGGGTCCACGCCGGAACGCCCGACGATGTCCTTGATCTCGCTGCGGCTGCACTCCTCAGCGGCGGTGCACATCCGGTCCTCCTCAATGACGACAAGATCATCGCAGGCCTGATCGAGGCAGGTGAGAGCGGAATGTCGCTGGCGTCCGCCCGAAACTATGCGTGCGACGGCTGCTACGAAACCATGGTCGCTGGAGAGTCGGAATTCAGCTTCGGCTTTGTTTCAGCACCCGACCTCGTCGAAAAAGCGCTCAACCGGGGTGCGAGCTTCAGTGGGTCCGGACCCGTCAATCTACGGGGTTTGAAAGACAGTTGGCGCAGCCCACCAGCACCGGAGATTGAGGACTGGCCGCACTTCTGGGCAATCCTCGTCGAGCACATGAAGCTCGGTTGCCATCGTTACCTGCGCAACCTGTTCCTGAACTACGGCAACAAGACACCCGTCGCACCCTCTCCATTGCTCTCGTGCCTGATCGGCGGATGCCTGGAGTCCGGCCGCGATTTCACCGACGGAGGCGCAAATTTCCATATCTTCTCACCGCTCCTGACGGGCATTAGCACAGCTGCCGACTCGCTCTACGCCATTCGCAAGCTGGTTTTCGAAGAGCGCTGTGTCGCGATCGACGAACTGGTAACGGCGCTCGCCACCGACTGGGGTAAGAGGCTCGTACAGCAGAACGGTGCATCGCTTCCAGCCCATGGCAGAGCAGTCTCCTCTGAACGGATCGCCGAAATCCGAGGCCTTTGCGAGAGCCAGCCCAAGTTCGGCTTTGGCAACAAAGCGATCGACGAGATCGCCTGGAAGCTCATCAACGATTTCTGCGACGCTGTTCGGAAACTGCGGTCCTCGCCGGTCCACGAGGAGGCGCTAGCTCGACTCAAGGAGCGCTACAGCACCGGTGGCAAGTTGTTCGACATCATGATCGCGCCTGGCGTCGGCACGTTCGAACAATATATCCTCGGCGGCTCGTTCCTCGGCGCGTCAGCAGACGGCAGGAGCGCGGGCACTACAATCGCTTCCGACCTGTCGCCCTCGCCGGTCCATCGGCATCACGAGCCAGTTCCTTCAGAGGGAGGCGCGCGTCACGCACGCGAGGGGAATTTGGCCGCAAGCTTCGCCAGCTATGCCGACAGCTCGATGAGCCGCCTCGGTGACGGGGCGCCCGCAGACTACAATCTCCCTGAAAACTATCCCCCCGAACGTCTCGCCGCGAAGCTGCGCGATTTCGCGAACGGTGCTGGCGGCTCGATCGCGACCTTCACGGTTGCCGATCCCGAGACGCTGGCCGGCGCAGTTGAACGCCCTGATGAGTTCAATTTGGTCCGCGTTCGCATGGGCGGCTGGACCGAATTTTTCGTTGCGCTCTTCCCCGACCATCAAGAGCAACATCGGCGCCGGCCGCTGTTCGTGGAGTAGAGGCCCATGGAGGTTATCCCACCGCCAGCTCCGATCCTCGACGGCCCGCACCAGCCCGGCATCACTGATCCGCAATGGCCGATCGAGCCGCCCGTTCCGTTGAATCTCGAAGACCAGGAACGCTACGCCTTCGAACGAGCGGGGAGGGTGGATCCCCAGAACTTTCTAACGGTCGTGACCGCGAACCTTGCGGTCCAGACTGCCCCTGAACTGCGCAAAGTCCTGCAGGACCTGTCGAGCTTCGTCCGCGCACAGATGCTGCGACGCCCGGACAACAACCACATCCCTGTGCTTCGATCGCTACCCGAAACCTGGCGTGTGACTGTGACCATCGGCTTGGGCGCCAGCGTCTTCATCAGCGCCAAGGGCGATGATCGCTTCGGGTTGAGGCACGCGAAGCCGCGCTGGTTGCGGATTATGCCGCGGGTGACAGGGGACAAGTATCGGCCGGCCGACCACGCAACCGATCTCATTTTCCTGATTTCGAGCGACCATCCCTATGTCAACGTCTCCATCGCGCGTGCGCTCGGCCAGGGGAACTGGGGTGTCGCGGGCGTGAAGGAGAAGCGGATCATCGTCACAAGCATCGAGCAGGGCTTCGCGCGACCTGATCGCCGCGAATTCCTCCGGTTCGATGACGGGATCGACAATCTGTCGAATGCGCGGGGCGGCGAGCTGGACCGGTTCGTCTACATCACCGCAGGTGATGGCGAACCCGACTCCGCAATCGGTGGTAGCTACTTGGCCTACCGCAAGATCCGCGAGGATCTGCCGCATTGGGAAGCGCATGCGGAGCGCGATCAGGAAGGCATGATCGGCCGCCGCAAGGCGTCGGGCATGCCGCTCTCGCGCCAGACCACGGGCGCTAGCAACATGACGCCCATTTTCCCGGACCCCAATGACTCCTGCGATGGACCTCTGACGGCCCATATCAGAAAGGTTCAGCCGAGGCGAAACGGATCTGACCTCCTTGGTGTCCACGATCTCGACCGGCGGTTTCTCCGCCGTGGCTACCCCTATTTCGAGGACCTCGACGCGGAAGGCGACGTGCAGAGCGGGCTCCTGTTCCTCGCCTTCGCGCGCGACCTGCGCAAGCAATTCGAATGGCCCGTCCTCAACTGGCAGACCAACCCCGATTTTCCGGTCACGGGGACCGGCATTGACGCGCTTTATGGAAGTGGCGTCCTCACGAACATAGCCGGCGGCTATTATTTCTGCCCGCCGGCTCCTTGCAGCGAAGATGAATTCATTGGCTCGGGCATGTTTGCATGGCCTTCGGGCGTGAAGGGGAGGGATCTATGAGTAAAGTTTCGCGGGACCGCGCATTGGAGATCATGAAGGAATATTCCACGGGCATGCCGCAGCTTGAGGAAGAGCTGCACAAGAAGTTCTTCAGGACCATCGTCGACGAGGAGGCTTCCGAGGAGGCAGCGGGCAAGGCCGAGCCGAAGGTCCGCCCCATTTTCTCGGAAGATGATGACATCGCCATCGAGCGCATCGTCGCTCATGCGCGTCCGGTCATGCGTATCCGGGAAAACAAGCTCACCGGGGAATGGGTCGGCGAACCTCAAAGCGACATCTGGCGCGAAGCGATTGGCGCTGCCCTCGAGCGGCTCAATGCTGTGGTTCCTTCAGTTGGTCGCATCGAACTGACAAACAGCGAAAGGACATGGGTGGGTACCGGCTGGCTGATCGACACCGATATTATCGTCACCAATCGGCATGTGGCTGAGGAGTTCGCCCGGCCGGACGGCATCGGCTCCTTCGTGTTCAGGCGCGGCTATACCACGGGGAGGATCTCCTCCGACATCGATTTCCTGGAGGAGGAGAATCGGGCGGACGAAAACGAGCACCCAGTCGATCGGATACTCCTCATCTGCGACGACTACGATGTCGCGTTCCTCAGTGTCAGGCCGGCGTCGGACAAAGGTCCACTTCCGAAGCCAATCCAGCTCGCTGACCAGTTTGAGGTCGACATGTCAATCGGCGCCATAGGCTATCCCGCGCGCGATCCCTCGATCGACGACCAGGGGCTGGTCAAAAGGGTATTCGGTGACGTCTACGAGAAAAAGCGCTTCGCGCCGGGCCGGATCAAGAGCGTCGATGAGAACCTCCTCTGTCATGACTGCTCCACTCTGGGTGGCAATTCAGGCTCGGTGCTGATCGACTTCGAGACGGGCAAGGCGGTCGGCCTCCACTATGGCGGCTTCTTCGACAACTCGGCGAACGTGGCAGTTCCCGCGTCCAAGCTGCGCACGCTTCTCGCGGAGGCGAAGACACTGGCAGCGCGGCCGAAACAGGAAGGGCCCCCGACCGGTCCTTCGACCGCCCAGCCGCTCGCAGCAGGAGCGCAGACCGGCGACGAACAGACGCTCCGCTTCAACCTGTCGATCCCGATCGAGCTGGTCTTGCGGATGGGGCAACCAAGCCTCGGCGGAGCGCCAATCGGTGTCGTCAGCGTCACGCCTGTCGCCAATTCGATCGACGATGCGGTGAAGGCAGCCAAGGATACGCTCGCGGGTCGGAGCGATGTCCTGGAGGTGCGCAACGGGTATCGCTTCAAAAATGGGTGGATCACCGACGAGCGAGTGGTCGTTGTCGTCTTGCGTTCGAAGCTCTCGCCGGAGGAGCTTGCGACCGCCGGCATCGCGCCCTTGCCGCGCGAATTTATGGGATTTGGGATCGACATCCGGACGGGCTCATTGGGAGAACAGTTGCGCGCGCTCGATATCGACATTGCAATCGAACGGCCGGCGCGCCCTGCAGCCTATCGGGAGCCAAAGGGCTTCGACAAGCCCGACTCGCGCTACGCGCTCGTTCCGGTTCGCGCCACGATGGACGCGATCTTCCACGTCAGCCCGGATGCGGGTTGGCCCGAACTGAAGGCCTTCTTCGGGCGCGTGACCGACAGACTGACCGCGACGATGTACGAATGGGAGGTCAACCACGTCAGCGATACGATCGAGGCCGCCATCAAGCCGGATGGCTGTGAACTGCTCATGGTCACGCAGAAGCGCGGCGTCGGGAACGGCGACGCTACAGAATCCGCCGTGAAGAATATGCAGGGCCGCCTTGGCGATAAATTCGCTCACGTCTGGGCCTCGGTTCGGGGTCCAGGCCGGCTCATCCAAAGTTCCTACCACATTAAGGTTGCCTCGCGCGATCAGGAAGAGTTCTGGCTGTCGAGCGGCAACTGGAAGGATTCAAACCAGCCCAACATGAATCCGGCCGGCGATGGGACGACCATCGATAAGCCGCTTCGCGAGCATAACCGCGAGTGGCATGCGATCATCAAGAACAAGCGACTGGCCGAACTCTTTCAAGCATATATCGAGTTCGATTTCGAACAGGCCAACCTCCATCCACTTCCGGCGGAGGAGGGTCCAGCCGCTCCGGACATCGAACTCTTCGTTCCTGAAGTGGCTTTCGAGGCGCCGCGGACGCGCAGCGGCCTACGCTACTTCAAACCACTCCGACTCAACAATGAGGAGCTGGAAGTTCAGCCTCTCCTGACACCCGATCGCAACGTGATGGGCCAGCGCATCTTTATGGCGACGGTCACTGACACGATGAAGGCTGCCACGAAGAAGCTGTATGTCCAGAACCAGTCGTTCTCGTACAGCGGCGACGATAATCAGGAAATGACGCGAATGCTCGAACTGCTGCGACAGAAGCAGCGCGATGGGGTGGATGTCCGGATCATCTTCCGCGACGCCAAGGACTTCGGACGCCGCAGCGATCTTGAGGATCAGCAGGCATTGATCGAGCGCCTCAAGGACTTCGGTCTCAAGGTCACTGAGGACTTCCTTCGCGTGCAGGCAAAGTGCCACACGAAGGGCGTCGTTATCGACTCGGAGGTGGTGATCCTCGGAAGCCAGAACTTCACCAATGCCGGCGCCCTCTTCAACCGCGACGCGAGCCTGCTCGTCCGCTCGCCCAAGGTGGCCCGCTACTTCGAGGAAATATTCCTCCATGACTGGGAGAACCTGGCGCATAATAACGTCAACGCGCGCGTCGGAGGCGTTCGGCGCGCAAGGCCGGGCGAACCCACACCCCCGGGATACCGGCGGGTCTCGCTCTCGGAAATCTATTCCGACGACTGAGGGGAAATTAGAGGCCGGTAAGATGAACACTCCTATCACCAGGCTCGTGCTCGATTTCGATGGCACATGCACGCGCGTTGAGCAGGCTGCGGACGCCTATCTCGACGCATATCGGGCCGGCCTCGCCGGTCACCTCGCTGTGACTGAAGAGACATGGGCGGTCGCGCTCGATCGCGTGCGATCGCGCTCGCCCAAGATCGGATGGATGGTGGCCGGCACGCCGTCCGCCCCGGCGGCCGCCGACCCATACATTCTTGCCTATGAGGCGGCGCACCATCTCCTGAGGCAAACGGGAGCCCATGGCGACATTCCGGTCTCTGTCCACGCCAAGGCCTACGCCGCATGCCCAGCACCATGGCGCGAAGACGCGCGGTCCGTCTTCGAAACCGTGATCAGGAAGGGGATCGAAATCTGGTTCGTCTCGAATTCCGGGACAGCGTATATTGAGGGCCGTCTCCGGGAGCTTTTCCAGCCCGGTGACCCGCTTCGCGCCTCCGTCAAGGTTCAAAGCGATGCCGGGAAATTCAAAGTCTGCGAGCTGCCTTGGGAAGACGTTTCCCAACTGGGTGCGGCAGCCCGTGACCTTTTTGGGCGCATTCCACCAGCCTTCCCCTCCGCGGAACTCGGGCGTCCGATCTATCTGCGCCGCGGCTCGTATTTCCACGCACTCAGCCGAGTATTTGACGGTAACTTCGATGCGATCAAGGCGACGCTGTTCTGCGGGGATATCTGGGAACTGGACCTCGCCATGCCTCGTATGCTGGGCGCCCGCGTCCATCTCCTCGATCGCGCGCCACCCTTCGAAACTTGCGACTACGAGCGCCGCGCGTTGACGGCGGAAGGCGATTGGGCAAGGGGAGGCGCTGAACTGACAAGCCTGCTTGAGTGGCTCTAGCACCAAACCGTACCGTAACGAGCATTGCGCCCAAGGCGGCTGGATGATCAGGACCTCGTTCCCGTCGGGATCCAACAAAGTGGCGATCTTGATGTGGGGATAGACTGCAATTTTGCCTTTAAACTTGACGCTCCTCCCCCGCAGCGTGTTGACTACCCCTCAATTGGCGTGACCTTTGAGACCGGCAACTCGGCATTGATCGCTCCAATCGCGGCGGGGCTGCCGTTTCGCCAGTTCGAGCAGGGTGAAGCTCGAGAAACACCTCCCGCGAAGCGAAAAGTGTTACCCATGTGTCCGGTACAAATCGTCACCTATGTCTCGGGCCACTCATACAGAACCGTGAACGCCGAAAACCGCCGATTTTAAGCTAGAAGCGGCAACGAGGGTTCGCAGCAGTTCCGATTTCGATCCCATGATACGAATCTCGGTATCCGCGACCTCGACGCGCTGTGCCAGTGCGCGGAGGTGATCCCGCCGATAACCACCGCCTTAAAGTCGTAGTCCGTGGCGGGCCGCGTTGGAAAAGTCTCGATAATGTCCGGGGCGATCGCCTGATCGAAGTGCAGCAGAGCGCCACTTCTCGCGACATATTTTCTCTGTCGCTATTGGGAGACTGCGGCGCCCTTGTCGGTCCAGGTGGGCGGCAGGCCAAATCGGGCGGCGACCATTCCCGGAATTCCAGGGGCCGTTCCGAACGCCTTGCAGGCGTCGTATTTCGGGTTGCCGCCGAGCGAGGCCCGCAGTCTTTGCACCGATGGTATCGCCGGCAATCCGTTGAACGGGTCCTTGCCCTTGACCAGCATGCGGCTGAAGTCTGCGGCGAAGGCCGAGGAGAGGGAGTACGCATCCCCGACTGCGGATATCCGTGCCCTTGTCGTGATCATATTAGCACCGCGCGACCAGAGCATGGCGGCCCTCTGCGAACCATCCTTGTCGACCGCCTCGGCCTCGATGGCCAGGCCGCCGAGGCCGATCGGAAGGCGCGGGATTGGAACCCCGAGGCCCGCCATCGAGCCGCCCAGCGAAGCAACGACGGAACCCGCCGCTGCCGACCGGTTCGTGGCAACGATGTTGGTAATCCTCGCGTGGACGACGAGGTCCGCCGACTGACTCTCGGCCACGACCTTGAAGCGGTCGCTAAGATCGGTGCAGAGCGCCCGGTCGATCGCATTGGTTACGAGTGCCAGGTCTTTGGGATCGAAGCCACGGCTGCCGGATCTGCGTCGAGGACGGTACAATGCGCACTGTCTGTGCGGCGAGCACCGGCGCCGAATCCACACGCAATCTCGCTTTCGTGAGGATGCCGCCCGATGAATTCATTCCGGCGTAGGAATTGAGGGACGTGCCCTCGGGCAAGGGCACACTTGTGCAGGCGGACAACCATGGGAATAGGGCCACGCAGAGCACTGCTCGTGGCCGCAATTCAAGTCGTCGAAGCTTCAAGATCATTGTCAAATCGCCTGAACCGGGATCATGGGTTCAGGTCTACCGACCTCAGCGTTAATGGCGGTAAAGGCAGTGTAAAGTTGGGTAAAACTTACGATCAGCCTCGATCTTCCGCCGGCGCAGATGTCGCCGACTGCCGGGAAGCGCCAGCGGATGGCGCGGTCACTGGCAAGCCCGCAGTGGCTTTGTGACAGTGGGTTGTCCTCGCTTGACGCAGGCTCGACAAGGATGTTTCACCGGGCGGCGCCCCAGCCATCAAAAGAGATGCAATATCGGTTTCAGGAGCTTCGCAAATTGCAGCGACTCGATGAACTCGGCCCCGGGAATTGCCAGGAGAAAACAAGAACTGTCGATAGCAGTACGCTTCAGCGCAACTGGGTTGAACGTCAGGGGCAACTGATGTGCGACGTCGCCGGCGTTTCGTCTGAGGTGGGGGAAGAAGGCGGGGACTTCGCGGCAGTATTTCCGGTAAGCGTCGCCGAAAAGCCCGTCCAAGGCAATTGATTCGCGGGCTGAGACATAAGCGAATGCCAGATACCCAAACAAGAAGTAGAAGGCCGCAATCGTGAAAGAGCCGAAAGTCAGGCCGATGCCGGCAAGCCCCAGGGCGGAAAAGAAGTACAACGGATTGCGGATGTATCTATAAGGACCGTGCGTAATGAGTTCTCGATTCTTGCGTCCGCCTATATACAGCGATGCCCAGCACCGCCCAGCCACACATATGATGATAAATGCGGAACCCATAAATTCTATGCCTTGGCGAGGAAGGGTCTCTGGCGGCCAGGCGCTCTGCGACATTAGAATCGGCGTCAGAAGCAATGGCAGGACTAGCCAGAGGAAGCGCATCCTCTTACCCTGCTGAAACACCGCCATGGTCACCGACATCACCCTGCTCTCTCGAATTTGAGGAACGGCTTTAGCGATGCCAGCGTTAATGGCGGTAAAGGCAGTGTAAAGTTGGGTAAAACTGCGATCAGCCTCGATCGTTCGCCAGACTGTGCATCGCCGGCTGCCGGGGAATCTCCAGTATGATCGCCAAGCCGCCGGCGTCTGGTGGCGACGCGTATACTCGCCCGCCATGGCACTCGATGGCCTGTCTGGCGATCGCGAGGCCAAGTCCGTACCCGCCTCTCGGCGCCGCGTCGTTCCCGCGGGAGAATGGCTGGAAGATTCTTTCGAGTTCGTCTCGCCTGACGCCCGGCCCCTGATCCGCGACGCACACCTTGAGGAGGTCGTTTGTCGTCTCGCATTGCACGGTGATTTGCGAATGTTCGGCAGTGTATTTGACGGCGTTGCGAATGACGTTTTCCAGCGCCCGGTAGATCAGTTCGCCTTCGACCTCGGCAAGGAAGCTGTCGTCAACATTGGTGGTGATCGAAACCTGGCGTGCCTGGGCTTCGAACGCTGCGTCGCCCAGGATTTCGTTAAGAAGATCGATGACGTCCAGCGTCTGTGTCTTCAGCGGGAGACGGGAACCGGCTGTCAGTCTGGCGAGAGTCAGCACTTCGCCGACCAGCGTATCGAGCCGTTCGACCTCCCGGTCCATGCGGTCCAGCATGGCATCGAGTTTCGCCGGGCTCTGCCGAAGGACACCCCCAACGGCCTGCAGACGCGACAGCGGGGAGCGCAGTTCATGGGACACGTCGTGGAAAAGTCTCTGCTGTGCATCCTGCAACTCCTGCAACCGCGCGGCGCTGGAATCGAAATCGTGCGCGAGCGCAGAGACCTCGTCCTTCCGACCTGCCATCCTGTGCCCGATGCGGACGTCGAAACGGCCATGGGCGAGCGCGCTCAGGCCGTCGCGAAGGTGCACAACTGGACGAATGAGATATCGGGCGAGCGCGGCCGCCGATATCGCGCTCGAAATCAGAATACCGAACCCCGGTACGAACGGACCAAGCTTGTCGAGAATGACACTGTATTGCTGGGGTGCGGAAATCCGGTAGCAAATCCCGTCCTTCAGGACGGTTCTTGTCTCCGCAGTGCTCCCATCGGTACATGCGCCGGCCTCTGCGCTCCTGGAGATCGTGAGGCCGACCGGTACCGTGTCCTCGCTTGTACGGGCAAGGCGCCGAGCAGCATCTTCACCGTCCCTGACAAGTAGGCTTTCAGTCAGGTTGAGGACAACCTCCCGCTTCTGACGCTCCAGCCTCGAAACGGAAGGAAGCGTCTGAAAGAAGTCGAGCGTCAGGATTATGATCGCGACGGACGCGGCAAGCGTCAGCCAGATTATGACGAAGAACTTCTTGAACAGTCGAGGCATGTCAGTCCAAAAGAAGTTGATAGCCTTGGCCGCGGACAGACTTTATCCGTGACTGTCCATCTTCCCTGAGGCCGAGCTTCTGACGCACGCTGCTGATATGGACATCGATGCGGCGATCGAACGGGGTCAGCGGCTTCCCAAAAGCCCGTTTCGAGATGTCTTGCTTCGATACCAACTGGCCGGCATGGCGAGCGAGAACTTCGAGCAGGCTGAACTCCGTTCCTGTAAGCTCGAGCGGCTGTCCGTCCCATTCAGCGGTTCTGCTGGCAGGATGAATCACCAGCCGCCCGGCTCTTAGCGTGTCGGTGGCCGCGCCGACCGCAGGCTGGTTCGCACGACGAAGGATCGCGCGCGCCCTGGCCGCGAGCTCTCCCGGCGAACAGGGTTTCGTCACATAATCGTCGGCACCGAGGTTCAGGCCGGATATCCGGTCGATGTCATCGCCTCTCGCTGTCAGCATCAGCACGGGAACTTGGCTCAACTTCCTGATCCTTTGCAGGACCTCGATCCCGTTCATTCGGGGCATCATGATATCGAGCATGATGAGGTCCACCGAATTGCGCGCGGCGGCAGCAATCGCTGTGCCACCGTCCGTGTCTGTCGCGACGTCATACCCTTCTTCGACCAGGTATTCCCGCAGCAGCGTCGTCAACTCGACATCGTCGTCGATGAGGAGGACCTTGTTCATTCCGCTCCGTCCGTCATTCATGCCGGCCACCCCATAAGGCACAAACGCGTGCTGACTGCGGGATTTTACCCAGCTTAACACAACTAGACTGGGCTTAACGTTCACCAAAAGCGCTCACGCGGATCGATCCCTTCCTGCCACACTCATGGACCTCCTGGCTGGTGGCCCAAGCTGCTTCGCCGCCATCAAGACGATGGACCCGCTCCTCCCGGTCCTCGCTGTGGGCGGCAAAGCCTGGGTCAGCAAGTATGCCGATGACACCGGGCTTTGGATCGAACATGGGATTGGTCGCCGCGTCTGCGCCTGGATCGATCGTGTCGTCCAGAGTTCGCCGGGAACGTTGTCGGCCGACACCCCTGAGTGGTGGGATATCGACTTTGTCCTCGCCGCATTGGTTTCTCCGGCGTTCCTGAGGCAAGGCGCACCCCTGCTTGGTCACGTTCCTTACTTTTCAAACCGGTAGCCGAAATAATCTATTTCCCGTTCGCAAAGCCGGTGAACCGATTTGCGAGTGTCCGCGTCATACAATTCACGAAAATCATAGCGGGGCGAGGCTTTCATGTGGCCCAACGCCTGGCAGGGAAGCTTCAGTTGATCGCACACCGCCTTGAAATCGGCTCCCAGCGTTTCTTGACGGCCGACGAAATCGACGACGACACGATCGCCGATGGCATAGACCGGCCAGCAATCGGCAAGATCCCGCCATCCCGCGAGCGGGCCTTCGCCTTCAATGAGTTTTTGTACGAAAACGGGGAACGTCTCGCGTCTCGTCTTGGATTTCCCGACGAGGAAAACGTACATCGATGCCATTCGCGCGTAGGGATTGCGGACAAACGTGAATTTGAAGTGCCGTTCCCAGGCCTTTTCGTCGAATGCCTGAACTTGTTTCGCGTGCGGATGGTCCACCTTGGGCCCAAAACATTTGCGGTACGATTTGGATTGCAGGCCAAGAACCCGCCTCGGCCATTCCTTGCCGATCCCCAGCGCCGCGAGGACACCCAGAGGCTGACGGATGCGCAAGGCATCCAGGCGCGCCCGCAGATTTGGCCGGACGTTGGCTTCCAGCCGCTCATCCTCGGAGCCCAACAATATGTCGCGCGGTCCCAGATGCGGGACAAGCGCCATGTTTATGGAACTCCCCGCCGTCTTTGGGCAGTGAAGGAACGTGAATTTGTGCCGGTAGGATATGATCAAGGAAAGCGTTGTCCACGTTTCAACAAGGTCAGGTGTGCCGCCTCTTCCGAGGTGCGCCGGTTCGTCTGGACAGGATTTCGCGATTTATTGGCGGGAGCCTGCCTCTGGCTAAGCCGCCCCGGGGAAGCGGCAACCGGGTAAACTAGGTATCATTGGGCGTCCTGCCGTCAAGGCTGGAATGAGGACGTCGCGGCTTGTCGAAGTCGGGATGTTTTCCGATCGACGTGCGGGCCTTTTCGAACGCTGTCGCTGACCTGAGATAAATCTCCTCCGGACGGGTAGCTTCTCACGGCGCTCTCGCAGTTGCAACGCGCGTCAAAGATTGCAGCCGTCGGCCACGGCCTTGGCCGACTATCTCGTTTCCGCCGGGGCTCAGGAACTGCCCATCGGCATGTCACGAGTCCGATCGGCGCATTCTCGTCGTAGGGATGTTGCTGGGAAAACGCGCCTGGACTGGTCCTTGTCGAGAGAACGCATATTGACATAAAGATGTCTTTATGTGAGTTTGACTTTACCGAACGTACTGGAACGGTCGATGCCGCAAGGGAAGTCACTTGACGATCTGTTCGGCGCGGTGGCGGCGAAACGCGACGGCTCCGAAATCCTGCGGGTTCTGCAGCATGCGGCGCGCGAGCGCATTCTCATCCTCGACGGCGCAATGGGCACCCAGATTCAGGGGCTGGGTTTCGACGAGGGCCATTTCCAAGGCGAGAAATTCGCCGGCTGCGCCTGCCACCAGCAGGGCAACAACGACCTGCTGACCCTCAGCCAGCCCAAGGCGATCGAGGAAATCCACTACCAGTACGCTATCGCGGGCGCGGACATCATCGAGACCAATACCTTCTCGTCGACCGCGATCGCGCAGGCCGATTACGCCATGGAGGGCATGGTCTACGAACTGAACCGCGACGGAGCGCGGCTGGTGCGCCGTGCTGCGTTGCGGGCTGAGCAGGAGGACGGCAAACGCCGCTTCGTCGCAGGCGCGCTCGGCCCCACCAACCGCACGGCGTCGATATCACCCGACGTCAACAATCCGGGATACCGGGCCACTTCGTTCGACGACCTGCGTATTGCCTATGGCGAGCAGTTGCGCGGCCTGATCGACGGGGGCTCCGACATCATCCTGATCGAGACGATTTTCGATACGCTGAACGCCAAGGCGGCGATCTTCGCGTGCGAGGAGATTTTCGCCGAGAAAGAGGTCTGGCTGCCGGTGATGATCTCGGGGACGATCACCGACCTCTCCGGCCGCACTCTGTCCGGCCAGACACCCACGGCATTCTGGCATTCGGTCCGTCATGCCAAGCCGTTCACAATCGGACTCAACTGCGCGCTTGGCGCCGCCGCCATGCGCCCGCATCTGGCCGAGTTGTCCGGGGTCGCGGACACCTTCATCTGCGCCTATCCGAATGCCGGCCTGCCCAATGCGTTCGGCCGGTATGACGAGAGCCCGGACTTCATGGCGGCGCAGATCGAGGAGTTTGCACGCGAAGGTCTCGTCAACGTCGTCGGCGGCTGCTGCGGCTCGACGCCGGAGCATATCCGCGCCATCGCCGAGGCGGTAAGCCGGCACGCGCCGCGCATTCCGGCCGAACACAGACCGCTGATGATGCTCTCCGGCCTGGAGCCGTTCACGCTCACCAAGGACATTCCCTTCGTCAATGTCGGCGAACGCACCAACGTCACCGGCTCGGCCAAGTTCCGGAAGCTGATCACCGCGGCCGACTATACCGCCGCGCTCGACGTCGCACGCGACCAGGTCGCCAACGGCGCGCAGATCATCGACGTCAACATGGACGAGGGGTTGATCGACTCGAAGAAGGCGATGGTCGAATACCTCAACCTGATCGCCGCCGAACCCGACATCGCGCGCGTGCCGGTGATGATCGACAGTTCCAAATGGGAGGTAATCGAGGCCGGGCTGAAATGCGTGCAGGGCAAGCCGATCGTCAATTCGATTTCCATGAAGGAAGGCGAGGAGGCGTTCCTCCATCACGCAAAACTCTGCCGCATGTATGGTGCGGCGGTTGTCGTGATGGCATTCGACGAGCAGGGGCAGGCCGACACCAGGGCACGCAAGGTGGAGATCTGCGCGCGCGCCTACAAGCTCCTGACCGAGCAGGCCGGCTTTGCTCCAGAAGACATCATCTTCGATCCGAACGTCTTTGCCGTGGCGACCGGCATCGAGGAGCACGACAATTACGGCGTCGACTTCATCGAGGCGACCGGCGAGATCACCGCGACACTGCCACACGTCCACATCTCCGGCGGCATTTCAAACCTGTCCTTCTCGTTCCGCGGCAACGAGCCGGTGCGCGAGGCCATGCACGCGGTGTTCCTCTACCACGCGATCCAGCGGGGAATGGACATGGGCATCGTCAATGCCGGCCAGCTCGCCGTCTACGACACGATCGAGCCGGAATTGCGCGAAGCCTGCGAGGACGTCGTGCTCAACCGCATGCCCAAGGCCGGCGGCACCGCCACCGAGCGGATGCTGGAGATCGCCGAGCGCTTCAAGGGGACGGCCGGCAAGGAGGCGAAGGAGCGCGATCTCGCCTGGCGCGACTGGCCCGTCGAGCAACGGATCAGCCATGCGCTGGTCAACGGCATCACCGAGTTCATCGACGCCGATACCGACGAGGCGCGGCTGAAGGCCGAGCGGCCGCTGCATGTCATCGAAGGTCCGCTGATGGCCGGCATGAACGTTGTCGGCGACCTGTTCGGCGCCGGAAAAATGTTCCTGCCGCAGGTCGTGAAGTCGGCACGCGTCATGAAGCAGGCCGTCGCCGGCCTGCTGCCGCACATGGAGGCGGAAAAGCTGGCCAACGCGGCCAACGGCATCGACAATGGCGAGCGGAAGACGGCCGGCAAGATCCTGATGGCCACCGTCAAGGGCGACGTCCACGACATCGGCAAGAACATCGTCGGCGTCGTGCTCGCCTGCAACAATTACGAGATCATCGATCTCGGCGTCATGGTGCCGGCGACCAAGATCCTGCAGACGGCGAAGGATGAAAAGGTCGACATCATCGGCCTGTCCGGCCTCATTACGCCGTCGCTCGACGAGATGTGCCATGTCGCCGCCGAGATGGAGCGCGAAGGCTTCGACATTCCGCTGCTGATCGGCGGCGCCACCACCAGCCGTGTCCATACGGCGGTGAAAATCCACCCGCGCTATGCGAATGGCCAGACCGTCCATGTCAACGACGCCAGCCGCGCGGTGGGCGTCGTCTCGTCCCTCCTGTCGAAGGATGCAAAGGACGGCTACGTCGAGGCGGTGCGGACCGAATATAAAAAGGTGACCGAAGCGCATCACCGGTCGGAAGCCGACAAGCTGCGGCTGCCGCTGGCTAAGGCCCGCGCCAACTCCCACAGGATCGACTGGGTGAATTACCAGCCGCCAAAACCGTCCTTCCTCGGCACCAGGGTGTTCGAGACCTGGGATCTGGCGGAGCTGGCGCGCTACATCGACTGGACACCGTTCTTCCAGACCTGGGAACTGAAGGGCCGCTATCCGAAGATCCTCGAGGACGAGCAGCAGGGACCGGCGGCCCGGCAGCTTTTCGGGGACGCGCAAGCGATGCTGAAGAAGATAATCGACGAGAAATGGTTCGCGCCCAAGGGCGTCATCGGCTTCTGGCCGGCCAATTCCGTCGGCGACGACATACGGCTTTTCACCAACGAGAGCCGGACCGGCGACCTTGCGACCTTCTTCACGCTGCGCCAGCAATTGCCGAAACGGGACGGCAAGCCGAATATCGCTCTGTCGGATTTCGTCGCGCCGTTCGAGAGCGGCAAGGCAGATTATCTCGGCGGGTTCATCGTGACCGCGGGCATCGAAGAGGTGGCGATCGCCGAACGCTTCGAGCGGGCGAATGACGACTACAATTCGATCCTGGTCAAGGCGCTGGCGGATCGTTTTGCGGAAGCCTTCGCCGAACGGCTGCACGAAAAAGTGCGCAAGGAGTATTGGGGCTACGCCCCGGACGAAACCCTGACGCCGGATGAATTGATCGGCGAGCCCTACCAGGGAATCCGTCCCGCGCCCGGCTACCCCGCGCAGCCCGACCACACCGAGAAGCTGACGCTGTTCAGGCTGCTCGACGGCGACGGGAACGCCGGCGTCAGTCTGACGGAGAGCATGGCGATGTGGCCGGGTTCGTCCATCTCGGGAATCTATCTGTCGCATCCGGAGAGCTACTATTTCGGCGTCGCCAAGATCGAGCGTGACCAGGTCGAGGATTATGCGCGCCGCAAGGATATGCTGGTCGAGGACCTGGAACGCTGGCTCGGTCCTATCCTGAACTACGTGCCGACGCCGTTTGCGGAAGCGGCGGAGTAATTTCCGGACCGCTGTCGTCTTTGCGCTTGCCCGATGTCGCTTTCGTATGGACGGGACTCGCGCGTCGGTGGTTAGATCACATCGTTCAAGGTGCTCTTCGGGGAATAGGCCGAAGGGATAATTGGGAAGCCGGTCTGATGCCGGCGCTGCCCCCGCAACGGTAGCGAAGCGAAAATTCCGACGGGAGACCACTGGGCCAAAAGCCTGGGAAGGTGTCGGAACGGTCCTGCAAGGACGGCTTCGGAGTCCGGAAACCAGCCTCGAATGAATTGAACTCGACTGATCGCGGTGGGCGGTCAAGGGGCAGAGCGCTTCGGGCCGGTCTCGCTACCATCGATGCCCGCAGCCTTCCACCTCCATCACCACCAAGTTCAGTCCTTGGCTTTGCGAGGACGGACATGGACGCACGCACGGAAATGCTGAAATTGATCCGCAACCGGCGGGACGGCTTCAGCCTGCAGCAACCCTTCTACATCGATCCCGATTTCTACAAGCTCGACATGGAGCTGATCTGGTATCGGGACTGGCTCTTCGTCGGCCACAATTGCGAAATCGCCAGGCCGGGGAGCTTCTTCACCGTCCAGGTCGGCGACTATCCGGTCGTCGTCGTGCGCGGCCGCGACGGCGAGATCCGCGCATTCCACAATTCGTGCCGGCATCGCGGCAGCCGGGTTTGCAACACGGAGCGCGGCACCTCGGCGCGGCTCGTCTGCCCCTATCATCAGTGGACCTATGACCTTGATGGCAAGCTCGTCTTCGCGCGGCAGATGGCCGAGAATTTCGACAAGGCCGACTTCGGGCTGAAGCCGGTCGCCTGCGAAAATGTCGGCGGCTACATCTTCATCTGCCTGGCAAAGGAGCCCGCCGATTTCGCGCCGTTCCGCGCAATGATGGAGCCGTATTTTGCTCCTCACAACCTCGTCGACGCCAAGGTCGCGCACGAGAGCACGATCATCGAGAAGGGCAACTGGAAGCTCGTCTGGGAAAACAACCGCGAGTGCTACCATTGCGCCGCGAACCATCCCGCGCTCTGCAAGACCTTTCCCGAGGCGCCGACGGTCACCGGCGTCAACGGCGCCGAGAGCGATCCGGAGATGCTGGAGCATTGGGCGAAGTGCGAGGCGGCCGGATTGCCGTCGCGGTTCCGCATCGACGATGCCGGCCAGTACAGGGCGACGCGCGCGCCGCTGCTGCGCGATGCCGTCAGCTATACGGCAACCGGCAGGCGTGCGGTTGGCAAGAACCTGTCCGATCGGGTTTCGACGGACCGCATCGGGACGCTGATGCTCTACCACTATCCGACAACCTGGAATCACATCCTCGGCGATCACGCCGTGACCTTCCGCGTGCTGCCGATCAGCCCGACCGAGACCGCCGTCACCACGAAATGGCTCGTCCACAAGGATGCGATCGAAGGCGTCGACTACGATCTTCAGAACCTGATCCATGTCTGGACCGAGACCAATGACGAGGACCGGCGGATCGTCGAGGAGAACGCCTTCGGCATCAGGTCGCCGGCCTACGAGCCCGGCCCGTATTCCGAGCTGCACGAAGGCGGGGTCATCCAGTTCGTCGATTGGTATGCAGGCTTCATGGAACCTCGCCTCTCGGAAGGCGAGAGGCCCGTGCTGCGCAGCGTCGCGTGAGCGGAGGCGGCCATGAACGCGATGACGGATCCGCATCTCTACCGCCACCTCGACGAGATGGCGCCCTGGAACGATCGCCTTCAGATGCTGGAGGTGATCGGCGTCACCGACGAGGCACCGGAGGTCAAAACCTTCACCTTCCGGTCGGACGCGCAGACCTGGTTCCGCTACAAGCCGGGGCAGTTCGTCACGCTGGAATTGCCGGCCGCCGATGGTCCGCTGATGCGCACCTACACGCTGTCGTCCAGCCCGTCGCGGCCGTGCTCGATCTCGATCACCGTGAAAGCCCAGGCAGGCAGCATCGGCACGCGCTGGATGTTCGACAATCTGAAGCCGGGCGTCCGCATCCGGGCGTTCGGCCCGATGGGTGACTTCTCGCACCACAATCATCCGGCGCCCAAATATCTGTTCATCTCGGCGGGGTCCGGCATCACGCCCATGATGTCGATGCTGCGCTGGCTGAACGACTGCGCACCGTGGACCGACGTTTCCTTCGTCAACTGCGCGCGGCGTCCGGAAGAGATCATCTTTCGCAAGGAGCTGGAACTGCTGGGCACGCAGATGCCGGGTCTGTCGCTGGGCTTCATGATCGAGGAGCGCTCTTCGTCGCGCGAGAGCTGGTTCGGCCATATGGGCCGCATCGATGCCGTTCGGCTGCCGCTGCTGGCGCCCGATTTCCAGGAGCGCGAGGTGTTCTGCTGCGGCCCGGATCCGTTCATGCGCGCCGTGCGCGGCATGTTCGAAGCCGCCGGTTTCGATATGCGTTTTTACCACCAGGAGAGTTTTGGCGCGCCGCCCGTGGAGCCTCTCCCCATAGGGACGGACGCTCCCGAGGCGGAGAAATCGATCGGGGCCAAGCTGCCGATCCGTTTCGCCGATTCCAGTGTCGATGGCGAATGCCTTGCCGGGCAGACAGTCCTGCAAGCCGCACGCGCCAGCGGCGTCCGCATCTCCGCCGCCTGCGAGTTCGGTCTCTGCGGCACCTGCCGTGTCAAGAAAATCGCGGGCGAGGTCGAGATGAACCACAATGGCGGCATTCTCGATGACGAGATCACCGAAGGTTTTATCCTCGCCTGCTGCTCCAGGCCGCTGACCGCATTGGAGATCGAGGCATGACGGCCGGGTTTAAACACAAAGCCCGTCCCGCGCGCGATCGGCGAACCATGGCGTCCGTCTCTCCGCTGCCGCCGCCGGAGGAAGTGTTCATCGACTGGCTGATGTCGGTGCCGGCGGACGACTGCCTGGAGGCGGCGGCGCGCTACCAGATCGAGATCATCGACCGCTCGCCGGTCTTCCTGCACCCGGATATCCGCCACCTGCGGACGCTGCTCGTCGCGGTTGCCGGCGATTGTGACTGGCACAAACCAGGTTCAAATCTTTGAGGAGCGCAAACGCCGGGGACAGTTTACTTTTCCGCCCGCGCCAGCCTTGAAGCGGCTGCGCCCTTCTGCGGAAAAGGTAACCGTCCCCGCATGCAGCCGTCTTCGCCGCCACGCCCGGTTTCTTTTTCCGCCTAGCCATTAAGTCATTGAGATATCTTGCTTTCCGAGACCCGCCGACGTGGCAGGGCCTGCGTCAAGACGTATCCCTGCGCGGCGGCTCCAACGCGTAGAACGCCATCGCATTGGCATGCGCCAGAATCTCGTCGACCTCGCGGATGCTCTTGCGGCGCGGCGCGTCCGGATCGAAGCGCGGCAGCCGTCCGCCCGGCGGCGGCCCGCGCCGCAGCGGCGAAAAACGCCGGAACCGGACCGGGCCTGGCTTGCCCTGCGCGGTCGCCGCGTCGCGAGCTTGCTTGTCTCGCGCAAGGCCTGCGTCATTGCGCGCCTTCCAGCGGGCGAAACGCTGCGCTTGGCCCGGAAGATCGTCGAGTGCCTGACCCAGCGCGTCCAGCCGCAAGGTCAACTTCGCGGCGTTCATCGGATCGTCGCGCGACGGCGGCGGCGGCAGGGGCGTGTACTTCGCATCGTCGGCGAACGACCGGATGCGCGGGGCGGCATGCGCCGGCACATATTTGCGGCGGATGCGGAACGGGTATTTCAGAGGATCGAGCAGCGAAAGGTTTTGTCCGCGCGGCCTTGCGGCGCGCCGTTCGGCGGCCTTCCGCTCGGCTTCATAACGGGCAAAGTCCTGCTTCGACAGATTAACGGCGAGACCGAGGCGGCGCATGGCGGCCACCGTGTCGGAAATTTTTGGCTGCGGCTTTCGCGGGCGAAACGGCGGCAGCGTCACCACGATGCCTTGCGCCGCCGCGATGATCAGCCGCCGGGCGGCGGATTCGGCCGGGCGCAGCAGCAGAAGAATGGCGCGGTAGAGGTGGCGGGGGAGCGTGAGGGCCGGTGTAAGTGCCGGGGACAGTTTACTTTTTTCCGCCCGCGCTTCGTTCTGAGCTGCCGCGCCCTTCTGCGGAAAGAAAGTAAACTGTCCCCCAGCGCCAAGCTCTCCAGCGCCCGCCTTGCCGAACCCCATCTCGGCCATGCCGACGAGCATCATGAGGATATGCTTCAGCGCCTGCCGGTATCGCTCGATCGTTGCACTCCCGTCTCCAAACTCCACCACCGGCTCCTTTCGAACACAGGCCGGCGGAAGTATCGCATGTATCAAGGATGATGTAAATAATCCTAGGAAAATAAACCATGACATGAGATGCTCGATGCACAATGTCTTGGAAAAGCTTGACTTTTCGAGAAGCACTTGCGTGCTCCGGAAATCGTCCCGACTGGACGCGAGGCTCAGTTGAGAAGAATGTCATGTCTATAAAAGACAGCAAAATCATAGAGTTGCATGGAGGACTGGAGGATCTCAGCGTAACAAGCATGACCAAATGAAGGAGCGGCGGCCACGGCCGGAATGGACGTCGATCGGCCGCCCAAGGAACGGGAGGTGGTTTTCGGGTCGAAGACGGATCACGCTCCATTGCATAAGCCGAGGCTGGTGAAGCCGGCCCAACCCGCTTAGGTTGCTGTCGGGAACGCCGGCCCTCCGTGCCAGTATGGCCAGCTCCCATGGAACTGTTCCTCCATCTCGAACGCTACTGTGGCACTGGCCGCGTAAAACAACTGGAACCCGGGGTGAATGACGACAGGAATTGATCGGCGGTCGTGGCCGGTTTTGTGGCATTTCGGACAAAGGCTGGGGCGATGGACCAGCATCAAGCCGGGCCATGAGGCGGTCCACGCGTCGCGATGCTTGCGCTGCTTTTCTGCATTTGTATGCGCCCTGCCTCTCGCCGGTCCCATATAGCCCCCGCCGCCGGCGTTGTTGCCACGCAATCCGAACATTCAGGGGAAAGGCCGCCGCAATGAAAGTGCTGATCGCAGGCGCCGGAATCGGCGGACTTACGACCGCCCTGTTCCTGCACAAAGCCGGACATGATGTCGAAGTCTTCGAACGTGCGGATGCTGTCCGCGAGCTTGGGGTCGGCATCAACATGCTGCCCCATGCCGTCAAGGAACTGGCCGATCTCGGATTGATGCCGGACCTCGATACCGAAGGCATCCGGACACGGGAGCTTTTCTATACGAACCGCTTCGGCCAGATCGTGTGGCAGGAACTGCGCGGTGTCGACGCCGGTTATGACGTGCCGCAGATCAGCATCCATCGGGGCAAACTGCTCGGCCTGATCCATAGGGCGGCGGTCAGCCGGCTGGGGAGCGGCGCCATACGCACCGGATACCGCGTGGAGGGCTTCGAGCAGACTGAAAATAGTGTCTCGGTCGATCTTGCGGGAAGGGACGGATCACGGGGCAAGGCATCCGGCGATCTGCTCATCGGGGCCGACGGCATGCATTCCGTCGTCCGATCCATGCTCTATCCCGACGAAGGACCGCCGATCTGGAACGGCACGATGCTGTGGCGTGGCGCCACGCCGTGGCCAAAATGGCGCGACGGGCGTACGATGGCGATTGCCGGCGGCAACTTCGCGAAGTTCGTCTACTATCCGATCGAGGCCGACCCCGATCAGCCCGACATGCGGCTGACGAACTGGGCCTTGATGGCCAGGACCGGCGACGCGGGCGCATCGCCGTTGCGAACGGGGGATTGGAGCCGGCCGGGTGTTCTGGACGAGGTCCTGCCCTTCGTGCGCGACCGGTTTCATCTGGATTTTGTCGATCCGGCGGCCATTATCCAGGGTACCGATGGCTTTTATGAATATCCCAATTGCGACCGCGAACCGCTGCCGCGCTGGTCCTTCGGGCGGGTTACGCTGCTCGGCGATGCGGCGCATCCGATGTATCCGGTGGGTTCGAACGGCGCCAGTCAGGCCATTCTGGATGCCAAAAGCCTGGTCATGCATCTTGGCGCCGGAAATTCGATCGAGGCTGCGCTCTCGGCCTATGACGCCGAGCGCCGGCCCGCGACATCGGCGATCGTGCTTTCCAATCGCCGGGGCGGGCCGGAGGCGGTCATCGACATGATCGAGGCGCGCGCCCCCGACGGTTTTGACGACATCGATGCAATCGCCTCGTATGCAGAGCGCGAAAGCGTGGTGCGCGGCTACGCCTCGCTGGCGGGATTTGCGAAAACAAAGCCCGCGTGAAGGCACGCCGCCGTAGACGGAGGAGACTGGGATTGTGCGGCAACCAGCCCCTTCCACCAAAGGTGAATGGATTCATACCAAGGGTCATTTGCCTTCACCGTCCGCGCCGCCCCTCATCCGCCCTTCGGGCACCTTCTCCCCGTCCTTACTTATCGCGTTCACACATCTCGCTCGCCGTCATACAGGCACAGCCGATTCTGCACCGGCTTTATGTTTTCGAGTTCGAGGCATGGATTCCCGACACTCTCCGCTCCCTTCGGTCGCTCACGAGGTCGAGAATGACGACAGTCATGGTCTGTTTCGGCTAATCTCCAACGTTGACGACTGGCGGAAACACAGATGAAGGTCGTCATTC
>NZ_JBIRCY010000076.1:0-30251 GCF_044326205.1 Mesorhizobium sp. IMUNJ 23232 | reverse complement strand
CGCCGATGTGCTCGCCCGTATCGCCGACACGCCACAGAACCGGCTGGCTGAACTTCTGCCGTGGAACTGGCGCCGATCCACCGCCACGGCGAAAGCAGCCTGACCGCGGCCCTCACCGCACGGTTACGGATCATCGGCCGGCGGGGGTTCTTCATCACGCCACCAAGGGCCCTTTCGCGTCCAACCAGCTCTCTTAATGTCATGGCCTGGGGCGGACGCGTCAGCATCTGCGGCGATCATTGCGGTCTTAAGTTCCTCGGGGGGAAGAGCTTCGATGATCCTATCTGCCAGCGACAAGCGCTCAAGCAAGAAACTGAGTATCGAGTGCAGTTTGGCATCAATGGCGTTGGAACTCCCAACCTCCCCCAGTGCCCAGGTGATTGTCGACTTCAGATCTTCGCCTTCGGGATGATCAGCCATATCGAGTCCCACCTGATTGCATGATGCGTACAAAAAAGAATGTGCCGACCTTCAAGGCCGGCACAAATTGCTGCGGGACTATGGTAGATCAGCCGCCGTCATACACATAGACAACCAGCGTGCCGTCCGAGAGAACCTGACTGGCCACAACATTGGCCGGCATGACGCTCTGCTCGCCAAGTCGCGCATTGACCGCCGCATTAGCCGCCAAGGACGCCCGTAGGTCGTCCACAGGCTTCCCGTTCTGGCTCATCGCCGCGTCAAATGCCTGTTTGTCGGCGCTCGCCCAATCGTTAATGCGCACAACCTTCACGGTCGATATGGTGGAGATCGTCTGGATTTGGCCGGCCGTTGTAGTGCCTGCCGCCATCACCGGGGTGAGGGTCTGAAGGTCGGCGATGCTTGCCGTGGTCATCGTGTCGGTGTCGCTCTCAGCGTTCAACTGCTGCGAAGCCGAGTTGATCTGAGTCTGGCCGGTGGAATCGGTATCCTTTGCCTGGGCCGGGCTTTCAGCGAATGCCGGCACGGAGAAGGCGACGATGGCCGCTACCGAAGCGGCGAATACAAGACTATGTTTCATTTGTATCTCTCTGGTTGTTCCTCACGCTGTCAACCTGCAGGCGGGGAGTTGGTTCCAGAGATACACGCCACCATATGACTACCAGCAGCGCGATGCCGGTATCTCGCATCTGCCGCCGGACGATATCGTTCATCAAGTTCCGACCGTATGGGGCTGATCGGTTCCAATAAGGGGACTTATCGGACCCAATTGACGCCTCTTACGACTTTGAGGCAGATGCCCCGGGAACAGGGTCGAGCAACGTAGGTTCGGCTGCCTCAGCCCTGCCCGAGGGCAGGTGTCCGTCGGGGCTCAGCTCATCTACGGCCTCCGGTAGGTTCACCGCCAGGCGCCGCAGGATTTCCTCCCGAGATAAACCCGTCTGCTCGTAGAGCGCGGCCAGCGTATCTTCGTCGATCGCCGCCGCGACATGCTCCGGATCAATCGGCTGGTTTGGTCCCTTGCCGACCCAGGAGTCGACCGCGTCGCCTTTGCCTGCACCGCGAAACTTGTCGAGTATATCCTTCAGGCCACCGCCACCAAGAATTTGCTCAAGAGGATTACCGGCTGGCGGTGTGGGATTGTTTGGATCGGCCGGTTGCGGGTTCCAGGCATCGGCGATGCGATCGCGGTTTTTGTATAGCACCACCCCAAGAGCCGCTAGTATAACCTTCCCGAGCATATTCGCCATTTTTCATCTCCTGTCATGTGTGAGCAGGAAGCGCGGCGGCAGGCAATTTGTTCCGGAAGTTCGTTGCGTGTCGTATCGCGGCCAACGAATACCGGTCGCCAACAATTGCAGCGCGCGGCACGTTAGCGCCGGAACATCCCTTCTCGTTCGCTGTTTCTCATCACGTCCGAGTCCTATGGAGAGTGCGATGCGGAATTGCTTGATAATCCTCATGGTGCTTGTCGGGAGCCAGGCACACGCGGAGGCGCGCTTCTCGTCTAACCGGATGAGTTGCGACGGCGTGCAGCAGCGGATCGTCAACAACGGCGCGGCTGTCGTCAGCTATACCTCCAAGCGGGGCAATCCGCTCTACGACCGCTTTGTGGCCGACATCGGATTTTGCCCAGGCGGCCAAGTCACGGAGCTCGTTTATATCCGCGCATCAGACACGCAGTCGTGCCCGGTATTGCGGTGCGAGGAGTATGAGCCGCCGTTCAACTTCGAAGACTAGCCTGTGGCGGCTAAACGATCCACCGGAGGCGACATCAACGAAGCGGACCACCAGGCGATCCGTCTGAGACGTTTCACGCGAGCCAGGCGGCGTTCCAGGCGAGCGGAAAGTTTCAGTTGTACCGGGTGGCGGGATAGGCAAGCCGGCCGTCTCCATCCTGTACGTCGTGGCCGAGAATGAGCAGGAACGTAGGAGCACGTTCAGTGAAGCGACAACTTGCGTCGAAGGCCGTATACGGCGGGGGCAAGCCGCCCTACGGCTTCAATGTTGAGAATGGCCGCCTAGTCTTGAATCGCGTTCAGCAGGAGAAAATCAGCGTCATGTCCCAGATGCGATCTAGTAACGCTTCGTTCCGACAGATCGGCCAGGTTGTGGGACTTCATGCCATGACCGTGAAAAGAATCCTTGACCGACATCAGGCGCTTAACGCTGACTGTGGTCTAAACAACCGTTGAGAGCATCCGGTGCGAGGCCACCCAATCGAGACGCTTCCACTCAGTCTGATATCCGCCTGAAAGATTCGCTATTTGCCTCCCAACGGGCGAGCATGGCGTCCTGGGGCCTTCGTGACGGAGTTCGTCCTTGGCCTAAGCGTCGCCGTTGATGGCTCTGGCTTGTTCATTCCAACCTGTCGACAAGCTATGCAGCATCGCTTGACGCTGGGCGCCATCGGTCTGCCTCCCATCCAGGATTGCTTCAACGATTTCTGGAGCGAGTAGGGTCAGGCGAAAGGTCCGAGAGACGAGCGAGCGGTCGAGCTTCCTGGCTTTGGCGAGTCCGCCGATAGTTGCGTATTGGCCCTGGTCAAGCAGCCTCTGCCACTCGAAAGCCTGTACGACTGATCGCAGGAGCGGGCGATCAAAGAGGCGGCTGGTCAGCGGCGATTGCTCCTGACCGGCCGCCGATATGACCAGCTTCCTGCCTCCCCGCTTGCGGAAGGTCAGCGGCACGTGAACGGTGATCGTCCTGCCGTCCGTGTCGATGTCGGTGACTGTGGCCTGAGGGCTAAGCATGGTCATGCCGAATTCCTGGTTGCAGCCGGAACTCTTCTGAGTTCACCTGACAATCGTGAAAGCCCTTCAGCGCGCAGCTTGATGCTGGCGCCTTCGAGACCGACATCGACCCGCTCGACGAGCAGCTGAACGATACGAGCCTGCTCCGACGGGAACAGCTCGTCCCACAGCGGATCGAGGCGCATCAGGGCCTCACGGACTTCCGATTCAGTGATGTCGGTCGCCGAAGCTGGTCTATCACGGCGGTGCTCATTCGCCGTAGATTGGGCGAGGGTCGCTAGTCGCGTTCCCCGCGCCTGCGTCTCCATCTCCCGCGCAGCCTTCCATGTGCGGACGATCATCTCGGGCGAGGCTAGCATCGCTCGCAACTGGTCGATAACCACGGCCTCTATCTCGCCGGCTGCGATGCGTTTGATCGGGCAAGTGTGCGGGCCGAGCTTCACCACCGTTTGCGTGACATAGTATCGATAGAGCTTGCCCTTCCGGCGGGTGTGGGTCGGCGACATGGCACTGCCGTTTGGTGCAAAGAGCAACCCCTTCAGCAAGGCCGGCGTCTGACGCCTGCTTGCCGCTGCCCGCTTGCGTGGATTCTCAGCGATGATCGAGCGGACCTTATCCCAGAGATCGCGGGGAATGATGGGCTGGTGCTCCCCGGGATATGCCGTGCCCTTGTGAACGGCCTCGCCGACATAGATGCGGTTGCTCAGGATTTTGTAGAGCATACCCTTGTCGAATGGCTTGCCATTTCTGCTGGTCACGCCCTCGGCATTCAGAGCGCGGGAAAGCTGCATGCCCGAGCCGGTCTTCAGGAAGCGTTGGAAGATCATTCGGACCGTGGCTGCTTCCTCCTCGTGGATGACCAACTTGCGGTTCTCGACCCGGTAGCCGAGCGATACGGTTCCGCCCATCCACATGCCTTTCCTGCGGGAGGCTGCGAACTTGTCGCGGATGCGCTCTGCGATCACTTCGCGCTCGAACTGGGCAAACGACAACAAAACGTTCAGCGTCAGCCTGCCCATGCTGGTCGTGGTGTTGAAGTTCTGAGTAACCGCGGAAAAGACGACCTGGTTCCGGTCGAACAGATCGATGAGTCTGGCGAAATCGGTCAGCGACCGGCTGAGCCGATCGATTTTATAGACGGTAATCACGTCGACGAGCCCTGCCTCGACATCGCGCAGCAGCCGCCTCAGGGCAGGACGTTCCAGTGTCGCGCCTGAGACACCACCGTCATCATAGCGGTCTGGCACCAGCACCCAGCCTTCGGCCCGCTGGCTGACCACATACGCCTCGCATGCCTCGCGTTGCGCGTCGAGAGAGTTGAATTCCTGATCCAATCCCTCTTCGGAACTCTTGCGGGTGTATACGGCACATCGCAGTTTGCGCACGACCGACTGACGGGCAGGAGTGTGCATGTTCATCGTGCCGCTCCCCTTTGGCTACGAAGCCCGAAAAACAACGGCCCGTTCCACCTAACTTGCGTAATGACTCGGGCGATTGCGGAGAGCGACCTATACGGCCTGCCCTGCCATTCAAAACCGTCGGCAGTGACGGTGACGACATGCTCGACGCCCTGCCATTCCCGGACCAAGCGGGTACCTGCGATGGGCCGGTCGCCGCCGCGACCGCGGCCACGACGGCCACTGCTATGATCGTCACCGAGTTGTTCGGCGAGCGCCCGCAGGCGGGACAGCGTCTCCGGCTTCAACCCTCCCCACCGAAGCTCCTGAATCCTGTATGCGAGCCGGCTTTCCAGAAAGGCGCGGTTGAAGGGTGGCGGCTCGCTCTGGAAGAGCTCCCGCCACTGCTGCTTCAGGTCGGAAATTGGCGCATCTTTCAGGGCAGCAAGGCGGGCGAGCACCTTCGGATCGTCATACCGGGCCGCGGGCGGCAACGCCCCTGCCCTGCCGGCTGATGCTGCAAGAGACTGTTTTGTCATCGGAACTCCCCATTGCGGTGGGTCCGATACACGCTCTCTTCCGCGCCAGAGGGAAGCGAACTCTCTGCATGACCTGCATATAATTGGCTTGACTGTTTTGCTCTCAGCCGAACCAGGCCAGCGGCAAGGATGGCGGCGATTTCGTCGAGCCGCTCGGCGCCGGTCATGCGGTTTGGAGGGAGGGCGTTGACGCCGGTCATGAGTGTCTCGATGCCAGTTCACAGCTCTCTCCTACTCAGGCAATAATCAAAGTGTCTCACGGCGCTCGGAAGCAGCGCCTAAGGTTTGTCGATCTGAGAATCGCTTTCAAAAAATGAAGCGGTAGATTCCCAATGCCCGCCAATCCACCCTACGTCGCGTTCATGAGGGTTACCGAAATCTGGGCAGAGCAGGCCGCAGTCCCGCAGCCAATGATTCTTCGGAATCTATGCGACTGGGCTGTCACCGACGCGTTTCCACCGGGAGCCTTCGTGTGGCACGACGGAACTCTAGTCGATCCGCTCGACATCTATCGCTCGTTCAGAGCGCTAACCCCAGGTGTACTCGACCGCGGTAACTACCTTGACGGCCTATCCGCTGTGGGAGGTTCGCTCGGATGGCCGCTGCTCAGTCGATTGATGGTTCTAACCGATGGCCTCCTGGCGTTTTGTAAGACCACAGATACGAGCCCGCCGACCGGCTTACATATAACCCGCTCGCCGGGCATGCGATTTTGGCAACGGGAGCGCCAGGCGGTGCACGCGTTCCCGCCACCTTGTCCCAACGCTGCAACATTCGCTCAGAAGCGCGATGCACCCCTGCGTTGCCAAGTCGACCTTGCGGTTCTTCGCGAGACACTTCACGACCTCAACAATGGCACATGGCAGTATGGAGAACTGTGCCATCAGGGCGACTTGCAACACGCGACGGCGCGGTGGAAGAAGATCCACGATCATGTGGAGAGGCTGATCACCCTGATCGGCGACAACGAGCCCGGTCCAACACTCCGTGACCAATTGGCTCAGCTAGATCAAGAATGGGTGGTATCTGTCTCGCGATGGGAAGTGGCGGGCATTCCGACTCCTGAGCCCGTCAAACCGCACCTCACCGTCATCAAGTCGTTGCGACGGGTCACCGTGCCCGAGGTAAGCGCTTCGCTAACGCCAATGTCATTCAACTTCATACTGTGCCTTGTCGAGCACGCGTTGGAGAATCGAGAATTTGTGGGACGCGAAGCGCTCCAGGAAAAAGTCCTTGGCCAAAACAGGGCCGAGAAAGCTGCAACGCAAGCATTCTATCGGCTGAAGAAGGAACTGATAGAGGCTGGCATTCCTGAGGAGTTCGCCATCGATATATTCGAAACCTTGCGCAACGCCGGCTACCGGATCAATCAGGACAGGATATCAGTATCTGTCGAACCCTGATGTTAACCGCGGCACCGACACCCATTCGGGCAAGCGGCGACCTTTCGCGATCTTTGGTGACAATACCGCGACTTTTATCGCGATCTTCTGGCGATCTACAACGCCCGTGAGCATCCATACCCTTCTGAGCATCGATTCCTTTAGGTGCTCAAATGCTCGATCTCTCCTCTTCGGCACTCGCATCGGCCAAGCACGAGGCCGAACTGGTTGCGGCGCGGCTTGTGCGTCGCATGAGACTGCCGCCGCATGAGAAGGAAGATATCGCCCAGGACCTGCTCGTCGATTTCATCGCGCGCCTGAAGCACTTCAAGCCCGACCGCGGATCGCCAGGTGCATTCGCCGGCACGACCATGAAGCATTGCGCCGCCAGGCTCGCGAACAGGATCGCCAGGCACCGCGCCCTCTTCGGCCATTCGCTCGACGACGCGATTGGAGCAGAGGGCCGCTTGGGCGACCTGCTCTCCGAAGATGACAGCTATTCGGCATGGATGGGACAGCCTGCCGATCAGCCGGCCAGCGTTGAAGTTCGGCTCGGTCTCGAACGTGCGCTTTCGCGACTTACTCCCGCGCAACTCAACATTTGCGCCCGTCTGACCGACATCACCCCATCGGACATCATCCGGAAAGGCCTCGTGTCGCGCGCCGGCCTTTATCGCCAGCTGTCGCAGATCAGGCTGGAATTCGCCATCGCCGGCATTGCCACGGCGGACTGAGACAGTTCGGATGTTGGCTGAGTAGAGATCGTCATGAACAAGCCTCATCAACTCCTGTGCACTGAAGCTGATCTCTGTCGCTGGCTAGGCGTTGCTCGTCCAGGCGAGATATTTGTCTATCACGAGGGGTTTCTTGCGATAGACAGCGCCAATGCTTCGGGCCGGTGCGAAGCTGACCGGAAACGGCTGCGCGCGCTGGCCAAACGCGTCAGGATGGCATTCGACAACGGACTAATCGACGCTCTGCAACGGCGGGTCGGTCCGAATTCCTTCCAGTACTTTCTGGTCGCTCGCCATCGTTCGCCTCTCGCAAGAGCGCAGACAGCAAAGCCTGGTTCCAAAAGCTGATGGTTTTCCTCCGGCAAAAGCAGTTGGCGCTGCGCTGGGGTATCTCGGAGCGCAGTCTGGAACGCTGGCGCGCCAATGGCAGCGGCCCTCGCTTCTTGCGGCTCACGCGCGGGGTTATTGTCTACCGTCTAACCGATATCGAGGCCTACGAGGCCGAGCGGACCATGCCTGCGGAGGCCAAGCGGCGATGAAGGCATATGTGTTGGCCCAGATCCTGCAAGGTGACGCCATCGCCAACAATAGAGTGCTCGCACCCGGTCCTGGTCATTCCCGGTCCGACCGCTCCATGTCGGTACTCCTCGATCCATTGGCCCGGGACGGCTTTGTGGTCAGCAGCTTTGCGGGCGACCACTGGCGTCAATGCCGTCACTATATCCACGATCGACTTGGCCTTCCTGCACCAGCACTCGATCTGGGAGGCGTGGCGCGGTTCCGCGCAGTCCTACTCTCCCCGCCGGCTTTGGAGCCCAAAACCATCGCATTGGCCGCGCGCATCTGGGAACAAGCTGGCCCGATAGAGGGAACGGCAGTAGCTCGTTATCTCCGACAACGCGGCATCCGTCTCCTAGACGATCTGCTCGGCGGCCGCGTGCTGAGGTTCCATCCGCAATGCCCGTTCCGCATAAAGGACAGCGACGTCATCAGGCTTCCGGCGATGCTGGCCGTCATGCGAGACGTTCATACAGACGAATTTCGCGGAATCCACCGCACTGCCCTTGCGGCGGGCGGCGAGGGCAAGGCGATCATGTCGGATCACGCTAATCCGAAACGCATGCTGGGTGTAGCAAGGAATGCCAGTGCAAAGCTCTCCCACCATGAGGACGTGATCGAGGGTCTTCACATCGCCGAAGGCATCGAAACGTCGCTGGCCTGCATGTCGATGGGGTTCCGGCCGGTCTGGGCAACGCTTTCCAGCGGGGGCATGGCGCACTTGCCGGTACTCTCAGGTGTCGAAGCGCTCACAATCTTCGCCGACAATGACGCGGCCGGGCTCAAAGCTGCGCAAGCATGTTCGGAGCGATGGGTGGCCGCGGGGAAAGAAGTCACAACGATTGTCCCAAAGGATCGTCAATCCGATTTTGCGGACTGTTGCGCATCATGAACAAGTCACCCGAACAAATCCTTCAGGCACTGAATGCTGAACGCACCGTTGTGGCTCCGGCCGAGCCCGCGAGAAAGACCCGCGTACTGAAGAGCTTCCCGTCACATCTCTTTACCAGCATGAAGCTCAAGCCACGCGAATTTGTCCTGGAGCCCATCCTGCGTACGCGGGGGATCGCCATGCTGGCGGCATATCGAGGTGTCGGCAAAACTCAGGTTGCGGTCGCGATCGCGCATGCTGTCGCAACCGCCGGCAAGTTCCTGAACTGGCAGGCACCCAAACCACGCTCGGTCCTCTACGTAGACGGCGAGATGCCAGGTCCCGATCTTCAGGAGCGACTTGCCATGTTTGAACCTGTAACCTCGGGCCTTCTGCGGATCCTGCCTATGGATGAGCAGGATCTCGGCGTCAGTCTGAACCTATCCCTGCGCGAGGACCAGGAGCGGCTCGAAGCTGAGCTGGGCAGCGCAGAACTACTGATCCTCGACAACCGTTCCACTCTGGTCAGCGGTGGGCGGGAAAACGAAGCGGAAAGCTGGGATTCGATGCAGGCCTGGCTGCTTAGGCTTCGCAGGCGAGGGGTCAGTGTGCTGCTGGTCGAGCACGAAGGCCGAGGCGGCAATCCGCGAGGCACCAGCAAGAGAGAAGACATTCTGGATACCCTTATCAATCTCAAGCGTCCGCAGGACTATGTCGCAAGCGATGGTGCCCGCTTCGAAGTCCTTCTCGGTAAAGCACGAGGTGTATACGGCGAAGACGCAAAACCTTTCGAGGCGAAACTGGAGGTGCGCGCCGGTCGCGCCCAGTGGTCGGTCAAATCGATCGTGGATATCGAGACAGAACGGATCGATGTTTTATCCCGTTCGGGTGCAGCGTTCGAGAGATCGCTGAGGAAACCGGGCTCAGCAAATCCAAAGTCAATCGGCTGCAAGCCAAATTGAAAGAGGACCGGCGTCAGGGGGAGCGCGAATAACTGTCCCACTGTCCCGCTACCTAGGGCGTGGGACAGTGGGACAGCGAAATCGTGCGCACATTTACATCGAACGGAGGAGGCTGCAAGCACGAGATTTGGCAACTGGGCTGGTACCAACCCGGCGAAATCAGTCAGCGGACTCGCCCTGACAGATGTAACGCTTCTCTCACCTGCATTGAGCAAGCTCCCCCAGGCCGAGGCGAGCGTTACATCGGCCCGCGATACGGTCTAGAGCGGTAAACCAGCTTCCACCAGAAGGCGGCCAAGCATCTTCGGCTTCTCAGGATCGCGGTAATACTCGCGGCTGGTGAAGACGGAGGCCGTGAGAGCTGGCTCGGCGCCGACAGCTTGCCTAACTATCCTGGCGGCTTCGTCGGCTCGATTGAGCGCTGTGAGCGCGGCCGCCCGATAGAGGCGTGATCGAATGGTTTGAAACGTCAGCCTGCTCAGGGATTCGATGCAGTCGGCATAGCGGGCTTGCGCATAGAGGGCCACGCCTCTTTCCTCGACACACCACACTGGAAGGAATGGGTCGAGCATTTCGGCTTCGTCGAGCAAGGACAACGAACGCTCTGCTTCGCCCGCGAAAGTGTATATCGCCGCACATCGCGCCTTGATGTAGGCATCTGTCGGATTCAGATCCATTGCCCTGCGGGCGTGCGCCGCGGCCTCGTCAAAGTTGCCACTCATGAGTTCGATCGCGCCCATGATCCTATTCGCCTCCGCGTCGCAGGGATCGAGCTCGAGGGCGCGCCCAATGTCTCGCCGGCCTTGCTCAAAGTCGAAATCCGATAACCCTGACGCCGCGCATACTCGCCACGCGTAGGCGGCTGCGTAGTGTGGATCGGCTTCTATCGCCTTTGTAAGCCAGTCGACGGACTGGCGTGCGCTGTCGTCGGTGACGCCGCCAAGGCGAAGATAGTCGAGCCCACGCAGAAGACAGTCGAAGGCAGTCATGTTTTCGGGCGGCTTTCGGCGGGCCAGAGTCAAGGCCGCGTCCTCCATCCGCCCACATACCGTTGCCGCAATCTTCGCGGCAGTCTTGTCGATCAGGGGGACGATTTCCTCGAACGATCGCTGGATCTTGTCGGTCCAAACCACCGATCCCCGGTCGGTTTCAGATAGCGTGAGGCTGATCGAGATCCGCTCTGAGATCTTCCGCACCTTTCCCTCGAGCACATATCGGACCCCGAGAGCGTCACCGACCCTCACCGGATCGGGTTGGGGGTCCGTAACCGCGAAGCTCGCACTCCGCGAGCTGACCGAAAGGCGGTGAAACCGTCCAAGTTCGACAATCAGCTCCTCGGTGAGTCCTTCGGCTAGGTAGCGTTGGTTCTCATCGTCGTCCGAAACCCGGAAAGGTAACACCGCTACCGACGATGGCCGCCGTTCCGTCGTAACGAGAAGTTGTGTGGGCGCCGATTGCAGCCGGTGAGTTCCGATCTCTCCGCGGACCCGATAGAGGTGCACCGGTTCTGTAATGTTCTTGAATGCTCGCTCGCCCATATCATCGAATATGAACGCGGAATTGCGGCGGACATGGTCGAAGAGCGCAGCACTCACATAGATCGAGTCCGGTTCGGCTGCCGCCTGAATCCGCGCCGCGAGATTGACGCCGTCGCCGACCAGATCATCCCCCTGCACCACGACATCCGCGATATGGAGGCCGAACCGCATCCGAAACGGCTCGCGGGTAGGTTCCTGCACGCCGGCAAGAGCGCTGCGGATCTCGAACGCGCCACGCACTGCATTCACCGCGCTCGGAAACTCCGCAAAGGCTGCATCGCCTGCCGTGTTGAAAACGCGACCATCGAGTAGGTTGACTTTTTCCGAGATGAGCGACTGACAGCTTGCCAGGCGTTCCGCAGTTTGCTCTTCGGCGCGCTCCATCATTCCGGAATAGCCGACGATATCACCTACCATCAGTGCCGCCATTCTGCGCTTCATGGCGAACTCCTCTACGGGACAACCAATCGGCGGGGATCATAAACCCTATCAGACGGTGTCGGCGTCTCGGATGCGATAATCAGGAAGTGTAGCGCATCGCGCAGCCGGCCGCATCTGGATGTGCGGGCAGTAGCTTTGCTCACACCTTTGCCGAAGTAGGCACGCTGTCGGGCTTGGGCTGAGCAAGCAGGAAGAAATCGCAGGTCCGCCGCAGGGCTACGATCTCACGAGCGAACGGAGTCTGGCATTCCGCGATGGCCGGGTTCACGGTCACGAATGACTAGGTCCTCGCTTGCTCTAAGTAGGATTAGCCATCGAAACGATATCTTGTTTTCCCGACACACTGCGGCAACGGAGCCGACCGATGATGAAAGTCTAACCAAGGAGAACCACCATTGGCCCAAGACATGTTCATCAAGATCGGATCGCTCAAGGCCGAATCACAGGACGCGGAGTTCTCTAAGTGGATCGACGTACTATCGTGGTCGCTCGGCGGTTCTCAGGGTGGTACGGCTAGCCAGGGTGGTGGCATGGGCGGTGGCAAAGGTCTCCTTCCAAGATTTCTCGTTCACCAAATATACCGACATCGTATCGCCCAAGCTGTGGGGCAAGATGTGCACCGGCGAGCACTAGGAGCCCGCCGAGTTCAAGGCCCGCAAGGCCGGCAGTAAGCCGTACGTCTATATCGAGATCAAGATGGACGATGTGATTGTCACCAGTGTCTCGACGGGCGGGAGCGGGGGCGAGGACAGGACCACCGAGAACGTCACGCTCAACTTCAAGAAATACAAGATCAAGTACAACCAGCAGGCCAAGACCGGCGCCCTCGAGGTATCCGACGACTTTACCTACGATCTCGCCAAGAACAGTGAAGGCTGAGTTTCGGTCTTCATGCGACAACGTGATTCACAGCAGATCGCGCAGCGAAAGGCCCGCCGTCTCTCCTGGCAGCGGGTTTTATTTCTGCGCTGGGAACCTTCAGCGGCACGCCGGAACGGCGAATCCAGCGCCGCGCGTTCCCGCTCAAGGCCGTCTGGCAGGCCATGATCGAGACCTTCATGCGGAAAACGGACACCAAGCAGGTCTGCGCGGAGCTGGCGATGGAAGGCCTGATCCAGAACACTTGGCGAGTCGGCGCGTCGCCGAAGACCACGCCGGGGGAGGACGACGTCATCGGGCTGACGCCACCGTCCGTTACGCCCGGCTCTGACCAGCCGCCGTCGCAAGTTGACCAAACGTCCCGTGCTGCCGCACTGGTGCAGCCCGCCCTTAGTTTGCATTGGGAGACTTCGGCCAAATAGCCAACTGACCGCCTGCAGCCTCATTCCCAGACCTGCCGCCCGATCTGACGTAGTGCACTTCTCTTCATAGCGTGGCGCTGTCCCCCTCGGCATCGGTGCACTGGGTGTTCCTGCGTACCAATCGGAAAATGTCAGGATTCCAATCTCATTGCCTGCTTTTTAGAATCGCGGGACAATGCGTGTACCCAGGGGCGGGACCAGAAAAAACCAAAACCCTCGCCGTAGACCGACTGCTGGCCAAATTTTTGCCGCCGCGAAATTACCCGGCGGGGGTGTTTGTTCAGATGCGGGTCCGCCAGAAAGCGAAAGAATACCGGGACGTAAGCTAGCTCATCGCGGTTAAACAACCGGCAATCCAGTCGACTAACTGTGGTGGTCACACTCGGACCTTTTGCCCTTGGCCCTTGGGAGGGAGGGAACCGATGCGCGGTCGTAAACCCATCCCGACGAGGCTGAAGCTTGTAGCCGGCAATCCTGGCAAACGACCCCTCAATCGCCATGAGCCGACACCTGAAGGCGCGTTGCCGACCTGCCCGTCGCATCTGTGTCCCCCGGCCAAGGCTGAATGGAAACGGCTCATTCACGTCCTGCACCGGCTCGGAATGATGAGCCACCTCGATCGAGCGGCGCTGGCTGCCTATTACCAATCATACGGCAAGTGGGTGGAAGCGGAACGCAAGGCCAAGGAGACGCCGCCATTGCTGAAGACGCCGGGCGGACACATTCAGCCATCACCCTGGCTCGGCATCTCAATCATTCATGGAAACGGAGCTTGGGCTGCCGCCCTCGTCGCGTGCGACTATCGATGCTGGCGACGTGTTGAGCCTTAAGACGGAACGCGGTTTCGTTTGACCCGTTAGGAACTTCTGAGGGGGTCGCCTTGCGTTTGGTTTCGAGCGATCGCTTAAGTGCCGATGCTGTTGGCTCTCGAGGCTAGCCTGTGACCGAGAAAATTGAATTACGCCCCACGCTTGCGAACGGTAGCGCAGAGCAGACGACGTATCCTCCTCTGGTGGGCATCGTTGCAACGATAGCTGCGCTTTATTTCGGGCGGACTATTTTCCTGCCGCTTGCGACCGCAATACTTCTGACGTTCGCGCTGGCGCCGGCGGTGACAGCCTTACGAAAATTACGCATTCCACGGCCTATCGCAGTGGTATCGGTGGTCATAGGAGCCTTCGCGGCGATCGTGCTCTTCGGGATGATATTGGCAAGCCAACTTGGTAGCCTCGCGCAAAACCTGCCCCTCTATCAGAGGAACGTCGAGATCAAAATGCAGTCCATCATGGATGCAGATTTCGGCGAGGGGCTCTACAGTAGGGTCTCGAGGCTGTTTGAGAGGCTCGGCCGCCAGATCGAGGCAAACCAGCCTACTGACTCGGATAAAACGGTAGACCTCAATGATGCGCCATCTGTGCCCCCTCTTCCAGTGCAGGTCATCGAGCCTGCGCCTCAGCCTTTGCAGGTGCTCCAGACAATTGCAGGACCATTACTTGAGCCGCTTGCGACGGGGGGAATCGTCGTCGTAGTCGTAATCTTCATGTTGCTGAAGCGGGAAGATTTGCGCGACCGCTTTATCCGACTTGTGGGTAGCCGTGATATCCACCGCACGACCGAAGCAATAGAGGACGCCGGCAAGCGGGTCGGTGAATACCTCTTGATGCAGTTGGTTGTGAATGTCACTTATGCCATTCCAATCGGCATTGGCCTATGGCTCATAGGCGTTCCTAACGCTCCTCTTTGGGGCCTGGTAGCGTTGGTGCTTCGGTTCGTTCCGTTCATTGGGCCTGTCATCTCCTCGATCTTCCCGTTGACGCTGGCGATCGCGGTAGATCCGGGGTGGACCATGTTGCTGTGGACCGCAGCACTGTTTGCCGTTGTCGAACTCGCCAGCAATAACGCCATTGAACCTTGGCTATATGGCGCCCGCACGGGGCTTTCGCCTCTAGCTGTCATTTTAGCGGCAATCCTATGGACATGGTTGTGGGGGCCAGTCGGGTTGTTGCTGTCCACACCCCTAACCGTCTGTTTGGTGGTCCTCGGTCGCCATGTGCCACGTTTCGAGTTTTTGGAGGTGATGTTCGGAAACAAGCCCGTATTGGAGCCGCATCAGCAGCTCTACCAACGCTTGCTTGCAGGTGACCCAGACGAAGCGACAGAGCGCGCCGAAGCCTTCCTTGTGGACGATGATCTCATCACTTTCTACGAGACCGTTGCCATCCCGGCTCTGGGTGTGGGGGAGACAGACAGAGCGCGTGGCGTGATGACCGAGGAGCGCCGTAAGCGAGTGGCCGATAGCGCAATGGCACTCGTGGATAATCTGGAAGAATATGCGGTCGACGAAGTTCCCACCGACGTCATGGGTCGGCCCGCAGCTGCCGGCGATGTGGAGGCCCCCGCGGATGCCAATTCCCAGCTGAAGGCGCTCCCAGATGGTTCGGGCAAGACGGTGCTGTGTGTCGCGGGTCGTGGCGAATTGGATTTTGCTGCAATGGCTATGTTGAGCCAAGTTCTCACGTCACAGAAAGCGACAAGTCGATGTGTCGCCCACTCCGCCGTAGATCCATCGAAGATCAAGAATTTGGATATGACCGGCATCGACACCGTGGTCGTTGGTTATCTAAATCCGAAATCCACGATCCATGCCCGCTACTTGGTACGCAGGTTGAAACGCGCGAAAAAGTCCCTTCGAGTGGGCGTCGTATTTTGGATGCCTGCCGAAGACGCACTAAGCGATATCAAACTCACCGCTACAATCGGCTGCGATTTTGTCGCTCGCTCAGTGCGTGACGCCGTGGTGTCTGCACTCGACGCTGAAGTCGCTGCAGTTAGTGAGTCTATTTCCAGCAAAATCGTTCGGCGAAATTCGCGATCGCGGCCTCGCGCGAAGGAAAGCTCGTCGCTCACCAAGGGAGAGTAAGCATTGACAGCTATGAGGCCTAAGCGTGGCGTAGAGTGCGAAGGACAAACTTAGCCGAACAACATCTGAAGCGTCGCATGCGGCCAGCACGTTCTTTCTTTGCTCTACTTTTCAGGAAATTTCAGACATCCTAACACTACTTAGCTCGATCGTGAATCTCAACCGTCTATACCCTCCTCGTCGGGCGTACCACCCTCAGCCACCGTAGCGCGCTGAAGCGATGTCAATTTAAGAACAAATCGGTTTGGGCGCGTTGATTAGCGAATTCGGTCAGCCAGCCTTTGGCGGACCCGAGGCAGCTTCAGATCGCTTGAATACGATTGTCACGCGGGTGCCCTTTTCGGCGCTCGACTTCACCTCAAATTCGGCCTTGGCGTTTTCCGTCAGCGAACGTGCGATAAGCGCGCCGAGTTTGCCCTGCTTAGGCCAAGTGTCTCCCTCGGGGAGTCCGACCCCGTCATCCGCGACCACAACGCGGCAGCCGTCGCCGTTCACGATGCTATGCAAGGTAATGGTCCCACCGTCACGCCCTTGAAAGGCATGCTTGAGCGCGTTTGTGAGCAGTTCGTTCACCACCAGCCCGGTCGGCATGGCGACGTTTACCGACACCGGGTAAGTGTCGACCTTCATATCCAATCGGATGCCTTCCACCGCATGTGATGTCATCACGGCCGAAGCGATCTGGCTCAGATAGACGCCAAGATCCACCTCATCTTTTTGGCCGTCGCCAGACAGCGTTTGGTAAAGGATTGCAAGCGCATCGACACGCCCCGCTAGCCGCTCGAACCTCTTATGGTCTGAATCGGCTGCATTGCGGGTCTCCATCCGGATGAGGGCCGTAATCATTTGAAGGTTGTTTTTGACGCGGTGCTGAAGTTCGCGCAGCAGCGTGTCCTTTTCGCGGACACGGTCCTCGACGTCGCGCGTCTCGCTCTCCCCGTGCGCCGAGACGTCAACCAACGCAACCAGCCGGAAGCAAAGCTTGCCGTCGTCGTCCTCGATCACATTCGAATAAACGTCGACCACCGGTGACTTGGCTTCGCCCCGCTCCAGGCGGAACGTCCCCACGAAATCAGTTTCCTCGACCACCGCGTTAACCAGCGCCTGATCTTTTCGCTCGCCGACCCCGGTTCCGGCGAGCGAGGACCAGTTGTCCTGCGCAAGTTTTGCCGCAGCGATGCCCGAGAGCCTCTCGAACTCTGGGTTTGCATAGACAACCCGTTCTACCCCTCCCAAATCGGAAACAGCGATTGCGATGGGTACCTGGTCAAGAAACTTCTTGAATTGTTCGCTTTCGAGGGCGCTCGCGAGATCGGGCGTATCGAGCAACTTTTCGACCGTCTCTGCCGTGTCGGTGTTGGATGTCATGGGCCGTTCCTAGCTTTCGGCCACCCTTATCAACGATAGGTCTCCCCCGCCATAGCAGAGCCTGATCGTGCGGAGGAGCCTCAGGAGTACGAGGGGACCAGCCTGGTGTCGCGAAGCGGAAGGGCCATGGTGAAGCGCAGGCCGCCTGGATGGTAGTGGAGTGCAACTTTGGCATCGCACTGCACCGCAACCACCTTCTCTAATAATATAGTACCAAACCCCCGTCGCTTCGGTGGATGGACTTCTGGTCCGTTGTGCTCCTGCCAATCCAGATTGACCTGACGTATAGGGCCGGAATCGTCAATCGTCCAACGCACGTCGAGACGACCGCGCGAAGTCGACAGCGATCCGAATTTGGATGAGTTGGAGGCAAGTTCGTGGAACGCCATCCCGACAGGTATCGCTATGTCGGCCACGAGCGCGACCTCTGGACCATCTAACAGGATTCGCGGCTGATCCGGCGTGTCGTAATGGCGCAACTCCCCCAGCAGCAGTCGCTGCAGCGAGGCCGTTTGCCAGTAATCGTCGGTCAGCATTGAATGCGTCTCGGCGAGCGACACGATCCTGGCTGAGAAGTCCCGAACGAAGCCGTCGACGCTGTCGCTCGAGCGAGCCGTGGCGCCCATCATCGCCCGCACATTTGCCAAGGTGTTTTTGACCCGATGATGCAGTTCGCGGATCAGGAGGCGCTGGCGATCGGCAACTTCCTGCTTCTGTTCGATGTAGGACTTCACTTCGAGCTGCCGGTCACGGGCTCGCACGGCGGATCGAACCGAATTTGTGAGGCTCGACGCCAGGAAGGGTCGTTCGAGCACGATCAGGTACCGGTCGAGAAATGTCAGGCGCTTGTCGACCTCCTTTCCTCGCATAACCAACAACACGATTGGGAAATCGGACCACGCAGGCTGATTGTCGAGCCAACTCGCAAACTCGTTGCGATCGGCACTGGTCAAGGCTTCCTCGGTGACTACCAGGCAGTGCGCATCCTCGAGAAGCGGCAGCGTCTCTTCAAGAGTGCCGCATATCCGAGCGCGGATGTTGCCGGTAGCCAGAATAGCGCTAGCAATTTGCGCATCTCGTCCGACAGGAGCAAGCACGAGAGCGACGGGCTCCGGGAACGTCATGGCTTTTCGTCGGCTAGAAGGTCGGTATGCTTGCCTTCATAAGACGGGACCCCGGTTAGAATTCCGTGGAACTGGGCGAGAGGCTCACCGACATTCACACCACCGCCAGTGATCCGAAACTCGCGGATTGTATCCTCATGTGGCCCGACGCGCTTCTTGACGACTGAAATGGCACGTCGAACTCGGCCGCCGCTTTCAAAAAACCGAAGGAGCATGACTGAATCACAGAGGTAGGTCATGTCGACCGGGGACACCATCTGTCCGATCAATCCGTGATTGGCCAGCAGTAGTATTGTCACCACGCCCTTCTGGTTGAGATACGTCAGAATCTCATGCATCTGCAGGACCAGATGCTGCTCTTCCGACATCGCGTTGAGGTAGCCAGTCAAGCTGTCGATAACGACGATCCTGGCGTCGAGGCGCTCGACCGCAGACTGTATCCGCGCCGACAACTCGCCAGGAGACAATTCCGCCGGATCAATTTGTTCCAGGATCAGGTCGCCGGTCTCAAGGAACGGCCCGAGATCCATTCCCAACCCCGCCGCCCGCGCGAGGAAAATCCGCTTCGTCTCGTCAAAAAGCAGCACGAGCACCCGTTCTGCACGACCAAGCGCCGCATGGCAGTACGATGCCGCGATCGTCGATTTGCCCACGCCGGAGGGGCCCATCACCAGCGTGCTGGTACCGCGGTCGAGGCCGCCGCCAAGCAGGATGTCCACCGCGTTCCCGCTGGATGCGGGCGACCCGCGGGTGGCCTCTTCGTGGTCCGAGGCGACGAGACGCGGGAAGACGATCACACCGCCCGGCCGAATCACGAAATCATGGAAGCCGCCACGGATCTGCACACCGCGCATCTTGATGACGCGCAGTCGCCGACGCTCGCCCCCGTAGACGGGCGTAAGCTGCTCCATGCGAATGACGCCGTGACTGATCGAGTGCAGGTTGAGATCGTCCTGCTCTGCGGTAAGGTCGTCGAGCAGCAGCACGGTCGCATGGTTGAGCAGGAAGAAGCTCTTCAGAGCCAACACCTGCCGGCGGTATCGCAACGATCCCTGCGACAGGAGACGGATTTCCGACAGGGAGTCGAACACCACCCGGTCCGGCTTAATGCGTTCGATCTCAGCCAGTGCCGCGTTGACCGTCTCGCCCAATTCAAGGTCAGACGAGTGAACCAGCGTCTGCAACTGGGACGGGTCGAGACTGAGTTCCGGCGGCACCAGTTCGAGAATCTCGACACCAGTCAGATCCCAGCCATGTCGGTCTGCAACCGAAAGGAGTTCGCGCTTGCTCTCCGAAAGGGTAATGTAGAGGCATTTCTCGCCGCGTAACGTGCCCTCGATCAGAAATTGCAAGCCGAGTGTGGTCTTGCCTGATCCTGGCCTACCCTCAACCAAATGAGAGCGGTACTTCGCGTAGCCGCCTCGAAGCACGTAGTCGAGACCAGCCACTCCAGTAGCGATAGGTGATGCATCTTCGCTGAACACGTCGCCCCCAACCTTTTGCTGCGGAAACGTAAACGACCGCGATTTCAGGTAGTTCCATTGACGGCCCCGATCGCGCCGTTGTGACGTCGGAAAGCCTGTGGTAGCGGAAGGGCGACTTCCACAGTGCTCCGGAAGCTGACACGGCTAGCGGCCCCGAACCCGCCGGTCGGCAGCGCGCCGTATCTTCGCCGTTTGTGGCTGTGAGCCGTCGCCAAAAAGCAAACCTAAAAGGCTATGTGGCGGATTGCCTAACGCAGAACTCCCGCTGAGCTTGAGGACCAGAGCGTCACCCTTCAGGTTCTTGCGTTCACCGAACTTGGCCTTCGAGGAAATTGGCCTTTGAGGCCATCATGCACGAGAGCGCCACTCATGAGCAGTTCAGGGGAACCTTAGGTCGCCCGCTGGGTTTTGATCGAGGCGATATCCTTTGCTTCTCCGCGCAGATTTGGCCGGACGCGCTTCAGAAGCGCAGAAAGCACTAAGATGAAGACCATTCAGCGCCAGCCCTCGTATTGGGTCTTGCTCTTTGGATCAATGCAAACAAAGCGCCTGCGGCCTAACTGCCCATAGCAAGCGAAGCTCGAGCTGATGGGGCCGCATCGATGAAGCTGACGGTACACCACGAAACGACGTACCGGTACGCACGTCCCGTCGAGCTCCAGCCCCACCGTATGATGCTCCGACCCCGCGGCAGCCACGAGATTGCAGTGCTGGCAAGTTCGCTTAACTGCTCGCCGGAGGCGGAGTTAGACTGGTCACAAGATGTTTTCGGCAATTTGACCGCGACGGCAACGTTCGCGCGGCCTACGGCCGAACTTGTGATCATCAACGATCTGACGGTCGAGCATTCCGCGGCGCCATGGCCGATCTTCCGGATCGCGCCGGAAGCACATTCGTTTCCGTTCGAATATTCGGCCGACGATCTTGTAGCTCTTGGAAGCCTCGTAGTCCTTGAAAGTGACGATCCCGAAGGCACGCTGGGCGGATGCGCCAAGGCCTTCGTTCACGGCAGGTCGACAGACACGCTCTCTCTGCTTAAAGACATGAATTCCGGCATGCTCGATACAGTGGCTTACCGAACTCGCGATGAGGAGGGTACGCAGACGCCACTTGAGACCCTTTCTCTTGCGAGCGGCTCCTGTAGGGACATAGCTGCGCTCTTCATCGAGGCTGCCCGTCTTCTCGGCGTGGGCGCTCGGGCCGTCTCAGTCTACCAATTCGATGCTGATGCATCCCCGGGCGGTGGGGGTTCGACACATGCATGGGCTGAGATTTACCTGCCTGGTTCGGGATGGATCGCCTTCGACCCGACACATCGTCGCGTAGGGAATGCTAACCTCGTTCCGGTAGCGGTGGCTCGCAGCAATCGACAGATCATGCCGATCATCGGGGGTTACGCAGGCCGGCCGGAAGATTTCTTTTCTATGGACGTGACGGTTCATGTCACGCAGCAGGAATAGTCGCAGTTCTATCGGCACGAGGCTTTCGAAGTATCGTTGACGCCATGTTCAGTTAGATTGGACTGGGAAGCGAGACTGCAAGGTGGACATGATGGTGTTTAACCCGTCGGTCGAGCGGATCTTGGGGACTGGCGCACTTGTGCTTCTCGGCCTCGGCTGCATTGTGGTGCTCTGGCCATTTCTCTCCTCCCTGACCTGGGCGGCGGTACTCTGCTTTTCCACTTGGCCAATCTACACTTGGTGGGAGCGCCTTCTTGGAGGAAGGAGGACGCCTGCGGCGCTTCTAATGACCCTACTTGTAGCAGCGGTTGTAGTGGCGCCGTTTGCGATCTTGGTGGCCACGCTGGCCGATAGCGTAGCCATCGTCGCGCACACCGTGAACAGCCTGCTTGAGCGAGGCCCACCTACGCCGCCCGGTTGGGTAGCGAAAATTCCACTCATCGGTGAACGCCTGGCGCTCTACTGGCAAGGCTTGGCCTATAATGCACCGGCCTTCCTCGTCGAGTTGACCAAGCTTGTACGCCCTGCGACAGACATTGCTGTGGCTAGCGGTGCGGTTCTGGGCGTGGGACTCCTCGAATTGGCGCTAAGCGTGTTCATCGCGTTCTTTTTTTATAGGTACGGCCGCCAGATGGCAGCTTCCGTGCGGGGTAGTTCAGAGCGGATCGGTGGGCCTCGTGCACGGCATCTGCTCTCAGTTGTGAGCTCAACCGTGACAGGAGTCGTTTACGGCGTAATCGGGACTGCAATCGCGCAAGGACTGCTGGCTGGGCTTGGATTTTGGATCGCAGGTGTGCCTCAGGCTCTGCTACTCGGTTTTCTCACCTTTCTTCTGTCGTTCATTCCCGCCGCTCCTCCGCTGGTTTGGGGGTCCGCGTCGCTCTGGCTGTTCTTTCAGGGCGAGGTCGCCTGGGGCATCTTCGTTGCTGCTTGGGGTTTGCTGCTGGTTAGCAGCATCGACAACGTATTGAGACCCTATCTTCTCACACAAGCGAATAGCCTGCCCGTGCTGCTCAGTTTCTTTGGCTTCCTCGGCGGCATTTTGGCCTTCGGCTTCATAGGTGTGTTCCTCGGTCCAGTGCTCTTGGCGGTGGGATACAGCCTGTTCCTTGAATGGCAGGCGGCCGGCAATCGGCACAGTGGCGCCCCTCGTGACCAATCCAGCTGACAGGATGGCGGATACTTATCAGAAAGTGACCAGCCGGCGTTTTGGCGCATTGCCTTAAGTGCCAGTGAGTAGAACCCAAGATCCCCAACCGGGCGTCACAAATTTGGGACGGCTCCAGTACAAGCCGGCGCAATGGCCTACTGGGCCTGGTTGTGCAAGCCGGTCGTCGATCAACAATGACCAGCTTCCGCTACCGCCTCATTCCAGACCTACGGCGGGGGTCGAGGAGCGCACTGCTCCTAATGTCGTTACGCCGCCCCTCGCCGTCGGCTCGCTGCGTACTCCTGCGTACAAATGTCGGAAAATGTCAGGATATCATGGCGTTAGCTGCCGTGGTAGAATCCGCATCGTAGTCATCCCCCTGGCGAACGGACACACCGCCAATGACCCGGGGGGGCGGTCAGAAGCTGGTAGGGATCGAACCCTAGACCCGGCCCGCTGCTTCGTACGCACTGCCGCGAAATTGTGGATGGGGTATCTGCCCATGAACGCACCACCCAGAACCGCAGAAATCAGCCATTCTGGCCCTAACATTGAGGCGGATCACACCGCGATCCAGTCGACAAAGTCGGGGGTTGAATGGGCCAGACCGACGAGGTGTTGGCTCTGATGCGCGGCAGAAAACCTCGTCCGACCGTGCTCAAGCTGGTGATGGGCAATCCCGACAAGCGCTCCCTCAATTCAAACGAGCCGAAGCCGGCGAACATGATCCCAACCTGTCCAGCCCATTTGTCGCCGACTGCCAAATCCGAATGGAAGCGGCTGGTTCGCCATCTGCATGAGATGGGGTTGATGAGCCAACTCGATCGTTCGGTCCTTGCCGTCTACTGCCAGACCTATGGCCGCTGGGTGGAGGCGGAGCGCAAGCTCAAGGAAACACCCCCGCTGTTGAAGACGCCCGCCGGCTACGTCCAGGTCTCGCCCTGGCTGACGATCTCCCACAAGTGCGTCGAGTTGATGCACAAGTACCTGACTGAACTCGGTCTGTCGCCGGCGTCGCGAAGCCGTGTGGCGGTGCCGAAACCCGGCCCGCCGCCCTGGGAGTTCTGCAGCGCGGAAGAGGACGAGATTACCCGCAGGTACATGTCATGACCGCCAATCCAGGTCTCATAGGCGGCGGTGGGTCCGATGGTGTCGGAATGCCACGGCTGGCTGTCGAATACCGCCCGGTCTCGGCGCTGATCCCGTATGCGCGCAATGCTCGGACGCATTCGGAACGACAGGTGGCCGAGATCGCAGCTTCGATTCGAGAGTTCGGCTGGACGAACCCAATCCTTGTTGATGGCGACAACGGCCTTATCGCCGGACACGGGCGGCTGCTGGCGGCGCGAAAGCTCAGCATGACAGACGTGCCAGTCATCGAACTCGCCGGGCTGAGCGAGGCGCAGAAACGGGCGCTTGTCCTGGCTGATAACCGACTTGCCCTGAGCGCCGGCTGGGACATCGACCTGCTCGGCGTCGAACTGGCCGATCTGCAATCCATGGGCTTTGATCTGGCTCTCACCGGATTTGGCGAGGAGGAGGTTTCTTCGCTGCTTGCGCGTGGCACGGCAGGCCTCACCGATCCCGATGAAGTTCCCGAAACTCCGAAACAGCCTGTCACTCGGTCGGGTGATCTATGGTTGCTTGGAAAACACCGGCTGATTTGCGGCGACAGCACAAGTGCAGGAGACGTCGAGCAGGTGCTGTCGGGGGTGAAGCCGCACCTGTGCGTGGTTGATCCACCGTATGGCGTTGCCTATGATCCGGCATGGCGCAGCCAGCTTCCCGACCATGCCGGTGTCGACCTTGCCCGCGGCACAGTGCTCAACGACGACCGCTCTGACTGGCGCGAGGCATGGGCGCTGTTTCCCGGTGATGTCATCTACGTCTGGCACGGCGCCCTGCATGCCGCCACCGTGGCCGAAAGCCTGGAAGCCTGCGGCTTTTCCATCCGCTCGCAGATCGTCTGGGACAAGACCCGGCTGGTGATCGGCCGGGGTGATTACCACTGGCAGCATGAACCCTGCTGGTACGCGGTCAGGACGGGCAAGAAGGGCCATTGGTCTGGCGACCGCAAGCAGACGACGGTCTGGCAGATCCCACATAGGAAATCCGAGAGCGGTCACGGCACCCAGAAACCGGTCGAGTGCATGAAGCGGCCGATCGAGAACAATTCTTCGCCAGGCCAGGCGGTCTACGAACCCTTCTGTGGCTCCGGCACCACCATCATCGCCGCCGAGATGACAGGCCGTGTCTGCCATGCCATCGAACTCAACCCTGCCTATGTCGATGTGGCCATCACCCGCTGGCAGGATTTTACCGGCGAGGCCGCGATACTGGAGGCAACCGGCCAGAGCTTTGAGGAAGTGCAGGCGGAGCGGATTGGCGACGCCGACCGGGTTCTTGACGAGATCCGGTCATGACGACGCTTTCACCGCTACACAACGGCAGCCAGTCGCGCACGGGTTCCTTCGTCGAGGCCCTCGCCAACGTCATCGCCGGCTACATCATTGCCATCATCGTGCAGCGGCTCGCCTATCCGCTATTCGGCATCGAAACGACACTGGCCACTGACGGTCTGATCGCGGCCATCTTCACCGCTGCCTCGCTGGCCCGCTCCTATGTGCTGCGACGCTTCTTCCAGCATCTCGCTGATGCCGACAAGCAGCACGATCTGCAGGGCAGCGAGCGCCTGAGGCAGCGCCTTGCCCGGAGACATCTGTGATGCGTGGACGCAAGCCGAAACCGCAGCTCTACCTCGTCGACAGCGATGAGGGTCCCAATTCGAAATCCCGGCGCAAACCAAAGCCGCCGACCTGTCCTGCGCATCTGAGCCCAACCGCCAAGACGGAATGGAAACGGATCGCATCGACGCTGCATCTGCGCGGAATCATCGGTGACAACGACCGCGCGGTTCTCGCCGCCTATTGCCAATCTTACGCACGTTGGGTGGAAGCCGAGCGCAAGCTTGCCGAGACGCCGCTGCTGATCAAGCTGCCATCTGGCTACATCCAGCAGTCGCCCTGGCTGGCGATAGCCACGAAGCAACTGGAGATCATGCACAAATACGCCGCAGAACTTGGGCTCTCCCCAGTCTCACGCAGCCGCGTCACCAAGCTGCGCTCGCATGAGCAGAAGCCGTGGGAGTTCGGTAGTCGGCCAGCGGATGCGTATTTGAAGCCGAGGCGCTAAGCTTCACCTGAATTATTCCTCCACGGCAGGTAACAATGTTCTGGCCGCTCCGGTACGCCACGTAGATTATTCGCACTGCTGGCGCGATCTGCGTCCATGAGGCTGATAGGAGTTGTCTTCTGGATTGTAGGACCGGTAGCGTGCGAAGCACGATGCGATATGTCTTGAATTGGTGTAGGCCGTGGGCTCGTCCTCGGTTACAGCGTACGCAAGATAGGTCTCATCCAGAGTCGGCTCCGCAGCGTCAAGTGATTTGTCGTCGGTACTGCTGGATCCCGCATCGAACGGAGAGACGCATTCTTTCCGGGCGCCGCTGTATGACCTGTAGCTGTTGTCCTGAGGCCGATACGATCGATACTAATCGGTGCACCATTGCATGTGCGCCATATCCGTGGCTTCAGCGGGTTCCGGTTCAACGGGAGTTTCGGATGTTCGATCCGGAATTGAGCCCGTCGCAGTCATGTCAACCGGCGGAGTCTCCACACTCTTTCCTGTGACGGCACTGCGGGTCGAGGATCTGGCAGGTAGGCGCTTCGCGGGCTCGGCAAAGGCTGGGGTTTGTTCAACGGTCCAGCGCGACGCCTTGTTAAGTTCCCAGTATGGAACGGGCTCGGCGGTCGTGAAGTAGATCGCGAAGATTGCCCCGGTGGCAAATATTGCGAGTGTTAAGACGAAGCCGCTCAGCCCGGCAAGAAATAGTTTCATGCTGCGTATCTCCCGCTTCGATCGTCAAAATGCGGCGGCCTCGGTCCGGTCTGGGCGGGATACAGCCGGATGTTCATCGTAAGGGGCGCTCACGTTCTAAGATCGTCGCGCAGTTTGGACAGGTTACCTCACGATTGCGCAGGAGATTGGCTGCTGCCGGTATGTCGCCCCCGCCACAGCGCTTCCACAAAACCTTCCCTTTGTTGGGTGTATCCGTTTCTTCAACGACATGAATCAAACCGTGAAGGTCAACGGCGGTGAACAAGTTCGCGCTGACCTCTTTTTTTGTCATTGAGGTGCCCTCTGCGTTCAAACCTCGGCCCGGAGGCCGAGGTTGAGCCGTCCCGATCAGTCCATCACATGGATGATCTTGTGGGTTGCGGGATCGACCACCACCGTCCGGTTGTCGACGATCGTGTAGCGATAGTTCTGGTCGGGAACCTCGTACAATTCCACGGTGTCGGGGACCGTGTTGCCGACGTTCAGCTCCACACCCAGCAACTGGATCGAAGCGATCGGCTTCTTCTTCACATATTCCCGAACGACCGTTTCCTGTTCCGGCTTGAACACGACGACGTCGTCAGCCATCGCGGAACCTGCAAATGTAGCCAGGGCCAGGCCGGCGACAGCGCTTGTGAAATATCTCATAGCAATGTCCTTTTTGGAGGATAAAGCTTCGATCACGTCGAAGCGATAACCAACGGGGGCTGGAGCTTGATGTTCCTCTATGGGACTTCAGGCCCATGGCTGTTGGACTAAAGGCCCAATCGTCCAATGCATTGGTCCGCCCGGCTCAACACTCAGGAACGTTCCGGAGCCGCATTCCGTTGGCCCGGCACGCTATAGGAGGCGAACTGGACAACAGTATTTACCAGGCGCGATGGCTTTTCTTCCCGGTTATCGCAGTCGATTGTGCGTTCCTGAGCCTGGGGATGATTGTCGGTTGAGTTCACAGTTTCACAGATGCGCAGGTGCAGTCCCTCACTGCGCCGACAGGCCCTTCGGCCAGAGGCAAGCTGAAGATTGTTACCCGTCGCCGGGCCTCTCTCTCTATCTCTTCTCGGCGACGGGTGCACCTTGGAGATTGGCATATGCAGTCCGGCCGTGAAGCACAGGCATTTCGACCCGATGAGGTTAGGCTCCTCCAGGAGTGCTTTGACGTGATCGTGGCAACGCATTTCCTTGACTCGCGATCGGAGAGGTCGGAGGAAATTGCAAGTGCCCTCATCCTGGCTTTCAAGCGCGGCGTCAGAGATCGCGATGAGCTTATTCAGCTAGCCGACTTGCCAGACCGGTCAACCCACGCGTCCGAAATCTAACGTTGAGACGACAGCTATGCGCCCTGACCCGCATCTATTCCGAGCAGCCGACTTCCTCAGCAGGCCACCGGGTTTCTACTTCATTCTGATATTGATGATCGGATGCACGCTCCTCGTCCCCCTTGGGTGGACTGATGTCGTCACCTTCGGCCTCAGCGTCGCGGCAATCGTCATCACAGGCGTTGTGCTCGTCCAAGGTTATCGCGACACCGCCGCGATCCACGCGAAGCTCGACGAGATAATCGTCGCTATGAAGGAGACACGAAACGACGTCGTCGGCCTGGAGCATGAAGATCCCAAACACATCCGAGAAACGGTGCGTCGGTTGGAACGTGAGGCCCACCAGATGCCGCCATGGCCAGTAGATGATTAGGCGGGCTCCGCAGGTTCCTGGACGTTCGAAGTGCGGTCACCTTAGCCCCGACTTCAAGCATCGGCAGGCCTTTTGCTGACGTGGAACCACTCTGTGGCGTAAGCCGTTCAAATAGGGCGATTTCTGTTCCAGCTAAGACGATCGAAAAGGCGACGACCACGGTGATTGGGCAGGGGCAGAGCATTGTTCAATTGCCTTCCAGAACGGGGACCGCTGAGCGTCCCCGGGTGGGCAACCCCGGGACCGAGTTTTTCAGGCGATTGGCCGCCCGGGTAAGCGGACTTTCGCTTGCGGTCCAGTTCTTCGTTGTCGGCGGCTTGGTCTCGCTGCTGGCCATGTTAATGGTCGGCGCCGTAGTTACCACACTGATCGAGAGGGCGGTTACGCGGAATGCAGGCGCCACGACGGCCCTTTATGTCGACAGCGTGATTGCCCCTCTGCTCCCCGACATGCGCAATACGCAGGTGTTGGACGACGCAGCGCGGCAGGCGCTCGATGAAACCTTGGGACAAGGGGCGCTCGGGCGGCGTCTTGCGGCGATGCGCCTGTGGTCCCGCGACGGGACCATCCTCTATGCCGAAGACGAGTCGTTGATTGACCGTCGCTTTGTGCTGACGCCCGACATCAAAAGCGCCTTTGCGGGAAACATGGTGGTGAACTATGACCGCTTCGATATCCTCGACAAAGATATGATGGAACCCTCGGGTCCCCTGCTCGAAATCTACAACCCGATCCTACAACCTTGGTCCGGCGATGTGGTGGCAGTGATCGAGTTCTACGAGTATGCCCACGACTTCGAAGCGACGCTGCAGAATGCGCGGCTGCGAAGCTGGCTGGCGGTGGCGGGCGTGACCGTCGCCTTCTTCCTGGCCCTCTATGCCGTTGTGGTACGGGGCAGCCGCACCATCGATCGGCAAGCCAGGGACCTCAGCAGGCGCGTCGGAGAGCTGACGACACTGCTTGATCAGAACCGCGCCTTGCACCAGCGCGTACAGACCGCGACGCAACGCACAACGGCGCTCAATGAAAGTTATCTGCGGCGGCTGGCGGCCGATCTGCATGACGGCCCGACGCAGTTCGTCGCGTTGGCCTCGATGCGCCTCGACAGCGAGACGGTACTGGGCAAGCATATCCCACACGACAAGCGTGAGAGCGAGGTTTCGTCGATCCGCGCCAGCCTGGAGGAAGCGCTTCAGGAAATCCGCGACATCTGCAACGGTCTCGTGCTTCCACAAATCGAGATGGCCGACCTGCCGGAGATTATTGGACACGCCATCGTCGCCTATGAGCGGCGCACAGGAATGCAGGTCGAGCAGCGGCTTGACCCGGTCACTCCGGCGCTGCCGATCTCCGAACGGATCTGCATTTATCGCTTCTTGCAGGAAGCGCTCAACAACGGCTATCGCCACTGTCGCGGCGCCTCCCAGATAGTGACGATGACTTGTGATAAGGACAAGGTCGTCGTCGCGGTATCGGATGAAGGGCCGGGTTTCGATCCCGACGGGGTTGCGCCCGAGAGCCTTGGTCTGGCTGGTCTGCGAGAACGGGTCAAAAGCCTGGGTGGGAGTTTTGACCTGGACACGTCGGAGAAAGGCACAGTCCTTACGGTCACTCTTAACCTCAAAGAACCGGCGCCGTCATGACGCGGCCAATCACTATCGGAGTCGTCGACGACCACCCCTTGTTTCGGGAAGGCGTAATACGCAGTCTAGCCGAGACGGGGCGCTTTGAGGTCGTGGCGGCCGGCTGCAACCGCCGAAGATGCCCTGCGTATTGCGGAGGACCAACGGCCCGACATCTTGCTGATCGACCTTTCAATGCCAGGCGGCGGCCACAACGCCATTAAACCGATACTGACCCGCAATGCCTGTCAATGCATCGTCGTGTTGACGGCATCCGAAAGCAGCGACGATGTTATCGCCGCGCTCAATGCCGGGGTGAAGGGCTACGTGCTCAAGGGTATAGGCTCGCGCTCGCTGGCGGAGATTCTTTCAGCCGTGAACGAAGGCGAGACTTACGTGTCTCCAAGCATGTCGGCGCATCTCCTTTCTGCACTCGCAGGTACGAGCCGATCAGGTAATGTGACTGATCCCATTGGGACATTGAGCGATCGCGAGCGCGAGGTGTTGAGGCTAGCGTCCGTTGACAAAGGTTGACTGGAGAATCCGGTTTTGATTCAAGGCTTCTTTTTGGAGGCAGCCTTGGGCGAACGTGTTGGTCTGACGGACGAGGAATGGGAACTGATCGGGCCTTTGCTGCC
>NZ_JBIRCY010000075.1:0-31507 GCF_044326205.1 Mesorhizobium sp. IMUNJ 23232 | reverse complement strand
TCTTCTGCAAGCTCAAGGAGTTCAAGCGCATCGCCATGCGCGCTGACAAAACCGACATCTCCTTCGCCGCAATCATCCATCTCGCCGCCGCAGTCTTAAACTCGCGATGAATCTCAACAGGCCTTAGGGCAACGTGTAGGAGGTCTTCACCGTGGTGTAGAACTCCGCAGCATAGCGGCCCTGTTCGCGTGGTCCGGAGGATGAGCCTTTCCGCCCACCAAAGGGCACGTGATAGTCCACTCCGGCGGTCGGCAGGTTGACCATCACCATCCCGGATTCGGCGTTCCGCTTATAGTGGCTGGCGTGTTTGAGACTCGTCGTGCAGATTCCTGCCGTAAGCCCGAATTCGGTGTCGTTGGCAAGCGCCAGCGCCTCATCATAGTCTTTGACCCGAATGACCGAGGCGACCGGACCAAAGATCTCTTCACGGTTGATACGCATCTGAGGCATCGTTTCAGTGAATAGCGCTGGCTCCAAGTAGTAGCCTGGCGTCCCCCGCTCCAGCCGAGAGCCACCCCATGCAAGTTTGGCTCCTTCATCCTTGCCGATCGCGATGTAGGACAGGTCTTGATCGAGCTGATTTTGATCCACGACGGGCCCGATATGCGTTCCATCCTTGAGCGAGTCGTTGACGACAAGCTTGCTCAACCGCGCTTTGAGCGCTTCGACGAAGGAGTCGTGGATCTTGTCCGTTACGATCAGGCGGGACGAGGCAGTGCAACGCTGACCGGTAGAGAAGAAGGCGCCGTTCGCAGCACACTCGACAGCGGTCTGGAGATCCGCATCATCAAGGATGACGAGCGGATTCTTTCCGCCGAGTTCCAACTGGAACTTGCGCATGTGTTCGACGCTGCTGGCGGCGACCTTCTTGCCCGTCGTGACGGAGCCAGTGAAACTGATCGCATGCACATCGCGACTGGTAAGAAAAGCATCGCCCACGACTGAACCGCGGCCCATGACCAGGTTGAAGACCCCGTCAGGAATACCAGACCGGATGATGATGTCGGCAAGCGCCCAAGCTGACCCGGGCACCAGGTCGGCGGGTTTGAAGACAACGCAGTTTCCATAGGCGAGCGCCGGTGCGATCTTCCAGGCAGGGATCGCGATCGGAAAATTCCAGGGCGTGATGATGCCCACGGCGCCTACCGGTTCGCGTGTATGTCAACCTCGACGCCCGGGCGAACGGACGGCAGCTTCTCGCCGGACAGGCGCAGAGTTTCGCCCGCGAAGAAACCGAATATCTGGCCCGCTCGGACGACCTCATCGATGGCTTCGCCCAGCGTCTTGCCTTCTTCTCGCGCCAGCAACCTGCCCAGTTCCTCCCTGCGGGCCAACAACTCTGTCGAAACCTTTTGCAGGATGTCGTGTCGGAGCTGGATGCTGGAGCGCGACCAGGTCTTGAGCGCCTGTTTGGCCGCAGCGATGGCGGCTTCGGCGTCCTGTCGAGACCCACGGGCATAGACACCGACGACGTCGGGTGTTCGAAGGATTGATGTTGTCTGCAGCCTCGGCCGAATGCGTCCATTGCCCGGCGATAAAATTCTGATGCACGGTCATTCTGGTATTTTTTCCTGTTGCCGCTGCTCGCCTGATGGGAACAGTTGTCTACTGAACCGAAAGTCTAACTGCCCTGCTTGGGACAAAAGTTTTCGAAGGTGACGATGGCCCACCGGTTCTGGCGCAAGGCCAGCTTTCGCATCCAGCCGGTCCTCTCGCCGAACTTGGCGCGGCACCAAGCGCCGTCGGTCGCCATCAAGCACAGTTCGGTCGTGACGCAGGTTTGCGTCGGCACCACGCCGACCACCTCGGCGTCGTCGCGCGCCTCGGCACGGACGTTCAGGTTGACTAGGACCAGCACGCTGGCGCGTTCCGGCGCGGGAGGTGCGGCCTCTGCCGCATCCACACACTTGCTGGTGAAGCCCGAATAGAAGCAGCCGCCGGCCCGCCTGGCAGCCTCGAGCATGGCCGCAGTGCCGGCAACACCTACCTTCTCGAAGATCAACGGAGAGCCCGATGCACTTGTGCCGCTAACCCGCCGCTGACTGCCGCCAAGACGGGCGATCACCGCGCCGGCGGCATCGAACAGGGTCATCTGACCCTCGCTGACGCCCCAGGATTTGACCAGAGCGGCCTCGCCGCGGCAGCCCTGTCCCTCGACAGCGAAGCGGCCGTCTGCATCAGCTTTCGAGCCCAGCACCATATTGCAGATCGATGGAGGGTTGGAGTAGCGGGCATCGACGAGTTGCCAGCTGCCGTTGAATGCCTGGACGAACTGGTCCACGGACTGCGCCCGCACCATCGTGGCCAGCGACAACGCACCGGCCGCGGCCAACATGACCGTCAAAAATCTCGCTACTTTCATGGCTCCCCTCCGTTACGTAAAAGTCGAAAATTAGGGAGAGGTTTGTCAAGTCACGCGTCGCGATTTCTATAGTAGACGTTGCAGGTTTCGCAAGAAACGAAGCGGCAGCCCGGGGAGTACGAAAGGGAAATTCGGGGCGCAGCGATTGGCCCTAGGGCTCGCCCGACGAAACCTCGGCCCTGCCGACGACCCTGCCGTCCTGCCGGAGAACCACCCTGATGGAAATGCGGTCGCCCTTGGCAAGAGACAGCGCGGTCCTGGCTATGTCCTGGGACTGGCCGGCGGAGAGCTTCAGCGTGCGGTTCTGGCGCGTGGTCACTGTGCCCGATCCGCCGGTGCGGTCGATCTCAACCGAGCCCTCGATTTCGGCAACGCCAAAGCCGACGGCCGATGCGGTGATCTGGACACCGGCCTCCGTGGGCACGATGGCGATGGAGGGGACCGCAACGGCGCCTCCGTCCTGCGCCACCGCGTCGCCTGCAGCGCAGGCGGCGGCAAGACCCACAACGAGTGCGGCTGCGTGGCGCATCGACATGTCGCTAGAAACTGGTCTGGGTGATCGCAACCGTTCCCGGCGCCGTCGAGAACACCTGCATGCCTGTCACGCCGGCCGGGCTCAGATTGTTGCCGTTCTGCGTGATGGTGACGGAGGTGTTGGCGGCCACCGACGTGGGGAAGGTGTTGCCGTTGCCGTTCTGAATTATCTCGCCGCTGCCGCCGGAACCCACGGTCAGTGAGTTGGCATTGCCGCTGCCGTTCTGCACGATCAGACCGGTCGCGCCAGCGCCGACAGTCAGCGATGCATCGTTGCCATCGCCGATCTGCAGGACGGCGCCAAGGGAATCGGCTCCAAACGCGCTCAGCTGGGCCGAATTGCCCGACGTGCCGCCAGCCGAATTGTCCTGGAGAAGCAACAACTGACCGCCATTGCCCTCGATGGTCAGCGTCGCAGTGTTGCGCTGGCCTGACTGAACCGCAGACGGCGCGGTCGCCTGGTCCATGCGGTACAGGTCGCCGACAGCAAGCGTGCCGTCGAGCGCGTCCTCGATCATCTGCTGCGTCGGGCCGGCGACAAGCGAGTTGTTGGCCAGCGACTGGTCTGACGACAGGCTGTTGCCAGCGAGCGCGCCGGGAGGGCTGGTCTGGATAATCTTCAGGACGTTGTTGTCACCAGCAAAGACCGGAAAGGAGCCAAAGACGAGAATGCCCGCGAGAATAGCCGTATATTTGCCCATAATGCGAACAAACTCTTTGTAGGAGGTCACCAGGACGTCTGCGAGATACTAATTATATTGCCAATTCCGGTCTGTGAAAACCCCACGACGCTGTTTATTCCGGCCTGGGTGACGGCAGTCTGGTTTGCCGTGCCCGAAATCGAGGCTGCAATCCGGTTGCCGCTGCCGTCCTGCTCGAAAGCGAAGAGATTGTGGCTGCCGGTGACGCTGGCGGTGATGCGATTGTCGAATCCACTCTGGGTGATCGAACCCGGCGTCAGGCCAACCGAGAGCGCGGCTCCGGTGAAGGACGCGCCAAGCGGGCCGCCGTTGAAGTCGCCCTTGATGTCGAGGTCGATCATGTTCGGCGCGCCGAAACCGTTGTGGACCTGGAGAACGGACACCGCATTGAAGCCGCCGTTCACGTCGAGCATGTGCGAATTGGACAGCTCGTTTTCGGTCAGGATGACCAGTTCGTTTCTGGCCTGGGCGGGTGCCGATGCCAGGACAACGCCTGCAACAAGCACAGAACGCAGTTTCATTGTGACGGTCTCCCCGTGACGCGGGGAGATCGTCGCAAGCGCTGCTTAATATTCGGGCCGTGGGTTCGATAAAAATTGAAGCTATGTCGCTTTGTCCGAATCAACCGGGGACAAGGTCAGAACTGGCGCACGAACAAGCTGTTTCCAGAGCCCGCCTGAGCTAACAACGACATATTCGTAGCGCCGGTCTGGACAATTCCGAGTTGGTTGCTGTCATCGTTTACCGACGCCAGGACGGCATGCTGAACGATCAGCAAGGAGTTGCCGGTCTGGTTAACCGAGACCTCGTTGCAGGGAAGCCGCGGCATGGCCGAATTCGCCATCAGCGTCGCACCGCCTGCAACGACAGGCAGCAGGACCAGAGGCACGAATTGGGTTCTAGATCATCGGTTCTCGTCCCACTGCCCTGGGGTGCGCTCGCCTGCCCATTGCGCTTAAGCAACACTGCATCAGCCGGGATCGCCTGGGACCGTGTCAACCAACGGCTGAACTCAACAGCGCCGTCAACGCACAAGCGCTATCGAGGCCACATAGTCACCTTGCCGGGCCGCCTTCGGTGTCGCGGCAGGGTCCGGCGCCGTCGCCGCGCCGGCGACCGCAGGCGAAGTCTCGGGAACGGCCCCGTCCACGCCCGGCTCAAGCGAGCCGACCGTTTCGTCCGGCGCTGCGGGAGGCGGAGCCACTGAGGCGGGCGCCGGGGACGGAGTCGTGGGACGCGGCGCAGCCGCCGCGCGCGGCCATGCGGCTGTCGTCTCGACGACGTCCACGGCGTTGCGCGTCTTTGGTGGCGGCACGATTTCAGCCGCCGCTGTCAGCTTGGCGCCGTACTTCTCATTGCGGTAGTCGGCGATCACCTTGCGGCCGGCCTCGCGGTCCGCGAACGACCAGACGCCAAGTTCGGCGCCTTCGATGATCATGCCCATCACCGCCTTCTCGATGGCCTGCTGCACGGCGATCTGCTTCGGTTCGTTCTGAGTGACGCCCGCCTCCGCCTCGAGGATCTTATCCAGGGCGACATAGCGGAATGCGCCGCCCTGCAGCGCGTAGGAGGCGATCATCTTGTGGACCGCGACGCTGGACAGCACCTCTCCCGTGTTCGTCGAAACGGCCCGCAACGTGACGGTCACGGTGTCTTGCTGCCATTTCACGTCGCCGCCGATGCCCAGATAGCGCGCACCGATGCCGCCCGTCATGGTGTTGGTGTCGTAACCGGTGATTCCGCCCTGGAGGATAATGCCCGCGTGATCGAGCGGCGGCAGGACGCGCGGGTCGATCCGCTCCTCGTTGCGGTAGATGCGCCGCATCTCGGTCACGATCTGACGTTCCTTCAGCAGGTCGTCGAGCCGCGCACGGTCGAGCACCGTGAACCACCGCTTCTCGCCAGCATCCTGCAAGGCCTTGATAAGCATCGGCGCGCCGCCCTGGGTGACAGCCCGCGACATGGTCTGGACGAGCTCGCGTTCCTTGTACTGGCCGGTCAGATCAGGGAAATCGTAGACGGCGACGGTAATTCGCTTCGCCGGCACCGGGATGGTGCGCAGGCTGTTGCTCTGCTTCGTCACAGGCGTGTAAACGGGCTGCAGAACGCCTTCGACCGGCACCGCCTGGCATCCGCCTAGCACAGACACGAGTGCGCCGACGACGGCGACCCTTGCGATTATTGTCCCAAAGCGCCGGCTTTTCGGCATGTCGTCCCCCCTGATGCCGCTGCCCGCGCTTGCATTGATCCGTCCCGCGTCGGAATCAATCGAGCCCCGGGCTGAGCGACGTGCCCGACGTCAGGTCGCCACTCAGGGCGCCGGTGTTCAATCCGCCGGACAGAGCGTTGCTCGACCCGAGGGCACCTGCGTTCTGCATGAGGGAATTCGTAGTGTTGTTGCTCGCGACCAGCAGGGGCACCACGATCTCGGTGACGCCGGTCGGGTCGGTAATGATCAGCCGAATCGAATCGATGGTCCGCTCGAACGTGACGGTCGTGTCGCCAAAAGTGACAGTGCCCGAGTCCTGCGGATTCTCACCGAAGATCGCCTCAGTAACCTGGCTTGCGAGCGCCGAAAGCAGGCGGCTCTGGAGCTGGCGGACGAAGAGGTCCGCGTCGGTAGAGCCCGGACCGGTTGGATTGTCCGGATCCGTGCCCGAGCGCGGCGTGCGAGCCGTGGCCGTACGCTGAGCGTTGGCCATGCCGAGCAGGTGAGCCGAGTTCAGCGGGCTGCCGCCGAAGGAGGGATTGATCGGAGTGTAGACCATATCCTGAGCGGCCGAACCGCCCGCGGCAGCCAGAACAACACAACCGGCTAGAAGCGCCGCGCAAGCAATCTTCATTATTCTACTCTCCCCACCTTACGAACGAGAAACACCACAACGGCGCTTCTTGCAAACACTTCCAGGTACCGTTTCCGCCACCCTGCCGGTTGTCCCCGACGGACACGCCAGGATCGCTAGTGCGCCCGCCCTCATTGCGTTTTTCACGGAAAGCGATGACGGGAGCTGCCAGCAATGCTACTGCGAGACGCCGATGCTGTTGAAGTTGCCGATCTGGCTGAACGATGCGTAGTTGCTGTTCCCTGCCTGGACGACCGCGACCTCGTTGCCAATTCCCGTGATTGACCCGTCGATCGCGTTGCCGTCGCCGTGCTGCGCGAAAGCGAACTGGTTGTCGTTGGAATTCGGCGACAGCGCCGACCCGACTTGGAGCACGATGGAGTTCGCGGTTCCCAACTGGACGAGGTCGGCGATCGATGCCGGAAGGCGACCGGGCGGCTTCCCGCCCGGCCGGTCGTGGTTACTGCGAGACGGAGAGGTTGTTCGAACCTCCACCGTTCTGGGCGAATGACGTCACGTTGTTCGACCCGTTTTGCAACACGGCAGCCTGGTTTCCATTGGAGGCGCCGTCGTTGCCGACCAGGCCGGTGATGGAGTTGCCGCCGCCGATCTGGGCGAAGGCGAACTGGTTCAGATTGCCGACGACGTCATAGGTCAGGCTGTTGCCCGACAGCGCCGAGGACGAGTCCTGAAGCGCCCTGCCCGCCACGAGCTGACCGCCAGACGTGCTGACCAGCGCTCCCGCGGCGCCGGTCAGGGTGCCACTGCCGTTCGAGTCCCCCTGGAAGGTCATGCTGACCGTATTGACGCTGCCGATCTGGTCGATCAGCGCCTTGTTGTCGTTGCCGTTCGCCAGCGCCACCGCGTCGTTGAAATCGCCGTTCTGGTCGACGTCGAACTGGTTGCCGTTTCCGGAGATCTCCACCAGCGCGCTGTTGATGGCGCCGTCCTGGTCGAGCGTCACGCCGTTGAGGTTTCCGGTGACGAACACCTCGCCCGCATTCATGTCCCCCTCCTGGTCGACCGCCACGTCGTTCTGGTCGCCCTCGATGTCGACGGTCGCCTCATTGGAGCCAAGTTGGTCGACGGACACCGTGTTGCTGTCTCCATCGACGAGGATCCCGGCTTCATTGCCGAAGGAGGCGCTGGAGACCTGGTCGAGCGTCACGCCGTTGAGGTTTCCGATGACGGACACCTCGCCCGTATTGCTGCCCTCCTGGTCGACCGCCACGTCGTTCTCGTCGCCGAGGATGTCGACGGTCCCGTAGTTGCTACCGATCAAGCCCAGCTGGTCGAGCGAAATCGTGTTTGCGTTCCCATCAACGTAGATCTCGCCAACATTGCCGAACGAGGCGAGGCTGTCCTGGTTCAGGACCACCACATTGTCGTCGCTGCTGCCGGCGGTCCGGGATCCGATCAGCACCTCGCCGAGATTGGCAATTCCGATCTGGCTCAGCGCGAGTTCGTTGGCGTTGCCGTTCGCAGACGCCAGCGCCTCGTTCCCCTCGCCAAGCTGGGTAATGCCGAACTGGTTGCTGTCTCCGAGAATCTCGAGTTCCGCGCTGTTGCCGTCGCCTTCCTGCGATATCGCGGTCTGATTGGCATTTCCGTCCACAGTGCCAGCGATCCAGTTATCCACCCCGTCCTGGACGAAACCGAACAGGTTGCCGTCGCCGGTGGCGACATAGCTGATGTCATTGCCTTCGCCGGTCTGGCGAACGTGCGACTGAAGCACCCCGACTGCGAGGGCCGGCCCCGTGAACACGCCCGACGTCACGCCATTGCCGGCACCGTTGAAGGTCAGCGTTGCGGTGTTGTCCGCCGCGCCGGTGTTGACCTGGCTCAGTTCGCGAAGCTGGTTGCCGTTGCCCCCGCCCTGGCTGATGTTCGCCGTGTTGGAGCCGCCCGCCGAGAGGTTGTTGGTCTGCGTCGCCGTGTAGACGAGTTGCGAGTTGCCCGTCTGGGTGATCGTCAGCTCGTTGCCGAAGCCGGTCTGGTGCGCGCCGCTGCCGTCGTTGCGCGGACCACTGCTGGTGTTGCCGACGCGCGAGGACTGGCCGGTCTGGGTGATAGTAACGTCGTTCGACGCATCCGCCGCGCCGCCCGTAAAAGTCTGGCGCAGGTTGGAGACGCGCGCCGACCAGCCGCCGTTCTGGGTGATCGTTGCGTTGTTGGAATCGGTCGTCGCTGACGTGCCGCCATTCTGCTGAACCTCGAAGACAGCCTGGTTGGCGCCTGTCTGGTCGATTCGCAGATAGTTGGAGTTTCCGATCTGGTCGACGCCAAGGCCTGCTTGGTCGCCCGGCGATCCTACCCGGTTGATCTGGTTGCGCGGCGGGCTGTTGACGTTCGAGTCATGTGTCTGGTTGATGATCAGCTCGTTGTCGGAGCCGTCTTGCCGGAGCTGATCCGTAGTATAGCCGGCTCTGTTGCCGACGGCCGAACCGTTCGACTGGCCCTGAACGATGGCGGCCGAGTTACCGTCGCCGACCTGGTCGATATAGACCTCGTTGTCGTCTGCAAGTGCTGCCCCCATTAGAAGTCGACCGCCGTGGTGGTCGCAAGTGTCAGCTTGAATGTCATGGTGTAACCCCTGTCACGCAGTTGAATGTTGATCGAAGAAATCGGCCGGGCGGTTTCCTGCCCGGCCGATAGTGACTACTGCGTCACCACCACGACGTTGCCGTTGCCTGTCTGGGTGAATGTGGTGGTGTTGGAGCCACCGACCTGGATGACCACCGCCTCGTTGCCGTCACCATTGACCGTCCCGGTGATGGTGTTGCCGTCACCGTTCTGGCGCGCCGCGAACTGGTTGCCGTTTGACGGCGTCAGGTTGCCGACATCCAGGGTGAACTGGTTGCCAAAGCCCTCCTGCACGATCAGGCCGGCCACCAGCCCCGCGCCGAGTGCCGCGGTCCTGGCACTGCCAGGATCGGTGAAGCCGTCACGGTTGTTGTCGTCGCCGTTGATCGTCAGCGTCGCCGTGTTCTGGTGGTTCTGCTGGATGGAGGCCAGGTTGTTGTTGCCGGTGATCATAGCCGTGACAGTATTCGTCCCGGACTGGCCGGTGTCGATGTCATTGTCGTCGCCGACGATCGACAGCGTCGACGCGTTCGAGGTGCCAGCCTGGATGGCATTCGCCACATTGCCGTTGCCGAGCACGTCGACGCTGGCCGTGTTGAAGTTGCCAGTCTGGTCGATCAGCGCCTCGTTGGAGTTGCCGTTCGCCGTCGACACCGCATCGTTCAACGTGCCGGACTGGACAATGTCGAGCTGGGTGCTGTCTCCCAGGATATCGACCAAGGCGCTGTTGTCGGAGCCGTCCTGGTCGAGCGACGCCGAGTTCAGGTTACCGTTGACGAACACGGTACCCCCGTTTCTGCCGTCCTGATCGACCGTCACGCCGTTCTGGTTGCCGAGGATGTCGACGAGCAGGTTGTTGCCGTAGTCGCCGCCGATCACACCGAGCTGGTCGGCGGTCACCGTGTTGGCATTTCCATCGACAAGGATTTCCGCTTCGTTGCCAAAGGTGAGGCCGCTGTCCTGGCTCAGGTCGACGACGTTGTCGTTGCTACCGCCGTTCCGGTCGCCGATCAGGACCTGGCCGATATTCGTGCCGCCTGTCTGACCCAGCGCGACCTCGTTTCCGTCACCGGTCGCCCGCGCCGTCGCCTCGTTGAAGGTGCCGTCCTGGTCGAGCTCGAAGTCGTTGTCGTTCCCGTAGATCTCGATCAGCGCGCTGTTGACGGCGCCGTCCTGGTCGAGCGTCGCGGCGTTGCCGTTTCCGACGACGAACACCTCGCCCGCATTGCTGCCGTTCTGGTCGACCGCCACATCGTTTGCGTCGCCCTGGATGTCGACGGTCGCTTCGTTGTAGCCGGTCGCGCCGAGCTGATCGACGGCAACAGTGTTGATGTCTCCATCGACGAGTATCCCGGCTTCATTGCCGAACGAGGACGTGGCGTCCTGGTTCAGCACCACCAGATTGCCGTCGCTGCCGGGGGTGCGGTCGCCGATCGCGATCTCGCCGAGATTGGCGTCTCCGGTCTGACTAACCGCGACCTCGTTGGCGTTGCCGGTCGCCCGCGCCGTCGCTTCGTTGTAATCGCCGGACTGATCGATGCCGGACTGGTTGCTGTCTCCCAGGATGTCGAGCTGCAGGCTGTTGCCGTTGCCGGCCTGCTTGACCAGGCCCTGTGTGACCGACGAGTTGGAGGTGACGAACAGGCCGAAGCCGGCAGTGCCGTTGGAGTTGCCGACCTGCAATACGTCCGCGGTGTTGCCGTCGCCGACCTGCGAGCCGTCGATCGCGTTGCCGTTGCCGTCCTGGCTCATGGCGGTCGCATTGCCCTGACCGTCCTGCAGCGATGTGCCGATGCGGTTGCCTTCGCCGGTCTGGCTCAGATTGGCGTCGTTGCCGCCGCCTGTCTGCGTCACGCCGCCAGCGACGGAGTCGGCGTCGCCGGTGCCGATGATGTTGCCACCGGCGCCTTGGCTGGTCTGGGTGATGGCCACAGTGTTGGCCGCACCCGAGACATGCGTCTGTGCGATGCCGGTGACCGTCGAGAGGCCGTCGACCGGCTCGCCCGGAGCGGTCTGCTGGGTGACCGTCACGCTGTTGAGCGTCCCCGGGTCGCTTCCGCTGCTCTGGTTGATCTGGTTGACGCGGTTGCCGTCGGACGTCTGGTCGATGACCAGCACGTTGCCGTTGCCGGTCTGGTCGAGCCCGCTGCCGCGGGTACCGACCTGGTTGCGATTGCCGGCCTGTTCGACGTCAAGGCTGTTGCCCGAGCCGTTCTGGCTGGCCGCGTCCGTCGCGGTGCCGAGTTCGTTCTCGTCGCCGGTCCCCTGCACCACGATGCCGGTGTTGCCGGCGCCGGTCTGCGAGACGTTTGCGAAGTTGTCGTCGGCCCAGACTGGCGCCGACGCCAGCGTCATCGCCGTCGCGGCCAGAAGTGCCGAAGCGAAACGCTTGGAGGAGAAGAGAGTGGTTTTCATTTTAGTTGTCCCCAATTTGAAGTTCGGAGGTAGCGATGCCGGTCGATCCCGGAAGCAGGAAGCCGGATTGGAGCACAGGGGCAACGTCAATATGTTGAACCTTGGTGTTTGCGGTGAGTCCCAACACCGCGCGCACTGCCTGCGGCTTCAAGCCGAATCGAACGCCCTATGCTTCTGCAAATGGACGCCGGAGCAGGCGAACCTGGCTCCAGCGCAACAAGACCTTTACGGCTTGGCAACCGCGGCCATATCGGCGCGCGCCTTATCGACCAGTTCGACTCCGATCTTTTCGCTGTACTCTTTCACGACAGGCGCAACGCGTTCGCTCATGGCTGCGATCGCTTCAGGCGTGGGTTGGGTGATCTCGAAGCCGTTCTCCTTGAGCTTCCCTTCCAACTCAGCCGCCGCCTTGCGAGAGATATCCCGCTGGAAGGCTGCCGATTCCTTTGCCGCTTCCATGACGTGCGCCTTGTCCTCCTCGGAGAGGCTTCCAAACCACTTCTGGCTGGCAAGAAGAACGAACGGCGTATAGACATGGCCCGTCTTGGCCAGATACTTCTGCACCTCATAGAACCTGGCAGTATAGATCAGAGCGTACGGCGTTTCCTGACCGTCGACGGCGCCGTTCTCAAGGGCGCTGTAAAGCTCCGGCCAGGGAAGCGGCGTCGGATTGGTTCCCAGAGCCGACCATGTTGCAATAAACAGCGGGTTAGGTATGACCCGGATATTGATCCCGGCCATGTCTTCCACCGTGTTGACCGGACGAATTTTGTTGGTCATATGGCGAAACCCGTTGTCCCACCACGCAAGCCCCACGATGCCGGTCTTTTCCTTCAGCTGTGCAAACAGCTGCTCGCCAACCGCGCCGTCCATGACGGCATCCACCGCGGCGAAGTCCTTATAAAAGAACGGAAGGTCGTATATCATGAATTGCGGAACGACACCTACCAGGTTCGGCGTAGGGCCAACCATGATGTCGATGAAGCCGGCCTGAACCGACGCCTGCATCTCCGGCTCGCTGCCGAGCACGCCGTTGCCGAAAGTATCGATCTTGATGCGCCCGCCGGTCTTTTCTTCCACCAGCTTCGCAAAATGGCGCGACGCCTGTCCGACCGGATGGTCCTCTGTGGGCACGTAGCCCAGGCGCGGGTTCTCAGCCATGGCCGGAGTGGCAGCCAAGAGACTTCCCAAAAGTGCCGCAGTTAGAAGTAGTGCTTTCATAAGTTTATCCTCCCAAGAATGGTTCACAGGAACCAGGATGCAGGGCTGTCACCAATCGAAGGAACAGGACCGGCAGTACAAACTTCACCCTCGGCTATCAAAGCGAGGCGTATGTGGCTTAGTTGATCACCGCGTTGAGCGAGGCGCCGACGGCGGTGTGATTATCCATTGCTGCAGCTGCGATGAACGCAGCTTCGGAAGTCACCGGGTCGACCATGCGTATTCACCACAGGTGGACGAGACCAGCGGCCCCCCCCCCGCGATGGGCACGGGCCGAACGGCAAGATCAATCCAACCATCCCTTGCCCGAGACCGGGGGCACCGGGGGGTTGGGCTGGCTGGAAGTCGGCGGCCAGTTATGCGTGCCGGTCGGGAACGGATTGATCGCAACCCGCGTATCGAACCCCGGACAATAGTTCGCCGCCGAGTGCCAGCGGCCGGCCGGGACATAGACGATATCGCCGGCTTCCGAGACGATGGGGTCCAGGCCTTCGATGTTGTACTGAATCTGACCTTCCATGATGAACCAGAATTCACCATAGTTGATGTGCCTGTGTCCGAGCGCCGTGGGGGACTGCAGGTTGCAGTTAAACGCCTGGCCGCGGATCGAGTTTACAAAGAAGCCAGGAGCGGACGCGAACTGGAACCCAGCGGGCTCAGCGAGGAAATTCCTGTGCTGCACATTGTTCGCTAGCGTAGTACCGTTCGCGGAATAATTGTTAAGGGGCTCCGGGCCTGGATCCTGCCGCGTCAACGCCCAGGTGAACCCCGGCTGCGGCTTCGGCAAGGTGGTCGCCGCCTGCGGGTAGGTGATCCTGGCGTCAGCGGTAAAGAGTTCGAAGGTCAGGGACGGCACCGCGCCGACGTTCTTCATCTGGAACTGCGTGCGCGCGGGAACCTGGACCATGGAGCTCTTGGTGGCGACAAACGTGGTAGTCGTCGCCGGCGCGTTCCCGATCGTGAATTCGACTTCACCTTCCCAGACGATGAAGGCTGCGCGGGTGTCCGAGATGAACATGGCCGGAGACTGGTCGCCGATCGCCAGCTGCACCCATGAAGCCTGCAGGTGCTGGTCGCTGACGACCTGCTTGTGCCAGGTCTTGGATTGATTTGCGGGCGAGATCGTAGCGCGTACGTCGGCGATCGTCGTGCGCGGCTTGTTCGGCGCCTTGTATGGAGCCGGCGCCACCGTCCTCGGCGTCCAGGTAAATACGGTCTGTGCGAGGGCGCCGGTGGTCGCCACCCCCCCGATCGCCAGCGCAGCCACGATGGCCAATCCGCCTTTCCAAAAATTCATCGCAGTTTCTCCTCCGGTTTTCTGCCTGCCATGGTCACATCGCACGCCTGACCCTATCCCCAGGCATCGATCCATCCAGGAAGTCCACAATGTGGACGTAATGTCCAACAATGCATATTGGACAGACTGTTAACGGATTGTCAACGCCTCACCGCCGCGCTTCAGGGCCTAGCGATCGGATGCCTGCCTGTTGGGTTGACGTGCATGGGTCCTAACGTCCGCTGACAGTGCAGGAGGCCTCGGCGGCTGATCGGAGGCTGTCCAGGGTACGGGTGTGATCGCCGCTCCACTCTGGAACCATGCGATCACGTTCTGTGCCACGAGATCCGCCATTGCGGTGCGCGTACCGACCGACGCGGATCCGATATGCGGCAGGATCGTCAGGTTATCGAGCGCCAGCAGGTCGTCGGAGACATTGGGTTCATCCGCGAGTACGTCGAGGCCGGCCGCCGCGATGGCTCCCGCGCGGAGGGCGCTGATCAGTGCATCCTCGTCCACCACGGTTCCGCGCCCTACATTGATGAACACGCCCTCGGGCCCGAGGGCGGACAGCACCTCGGCATTCACGCTGTTTGCGGTCGACGGGTCGCCCGGCACGATGGAGATGAGCACATCGACGGCACGGGCAAGTTCAAGCAGTGAAGGAAAGTAGTCGTACGCGACCCCCTCCGCCTGGCGCCGGCTGTGATAGGCAACAGGAAGCCCAAACGCTTCAACTCGTCGGGAGATGCAGCGACCGATCCGCCCCATTCCGTAGATGCCGACCCTGCGGTTCCGCAGTGTCAGACGGCTGAGCGGGTAGTCCGATGCTTTCCACCGGCCCTCGCGAACGAAGGCTGCCGCCTTGGGTATCTCGCGCACGACGCTGATAAGGAGGCCCAACGTGAGATCGGCGACCTCCTCGTTCAGGACATCAGGGGTGTTCGTGACGACGATATTCTTGCTGCGTGCGTAGGCAGCATCCACCGTGTCGTATCCAACGCCGTAGCTGGCGATGATCTCGAGGTTGGGAAGGGCGTCTATGAACTGCCGATCGATTCTGGCGCGACAGGCCACGCCACGAATTGACGCCCGCACTTCCGGGGACAGATAAGCGTGAATGTCACAGTCAGGGGTTTCGACCAGGCTGAAATGCGTTCTGAGCATGCGGCGGGCATGCTCGTGCATCCAGCCTGGTATCAGCACGGTGGCGGCGCGTTTCGACAACGGTTTTCCTTCCGGTTCGGGGGTGTCACTGCCGGCACGAATGGCCTCAGGTGAATCAGGATTTTCGCACGGGAGGCCTTTGGATTGCGCAATGCGCCGATAGTGAGCCGCGGACTTGATTTTGGCTTCGAGTTCGCGGCGGCTGGCCAGTTCCTCCGGCAAATCAGCATGTCGGCGGTCCCTGTCCTCCAAGGTTGCCATGAGCTTGACCACAATGTGGTTAATCTGTCCAAAATTTGATAAAGACCCGCAACCTCCTTGTCAAGACGGCACGCACGCCGCAACCGCAAGGTGGAGCTTGACAAGTGCGCAGTTCCACCTAATGTTTGGACAAAATGTCCATATTATGGACTGGGCGATTCCAAAAAAGGTCGCGCGTTCGTATTCACCGGCTGCACGAAATGTGCCGAATGCCAGACGGTGGCTGCAGCGATGCATGGGCGGAATATCAAGGAGTGTGGCAGCGTGCATACTATAACTTACCTTACGAATATTAGTTTCGGCCTTGGAGCTTCCGATTCACTGGCAGAAATACTGCGCGAACTGGGCGTGTCTCGCCCGCTGGTGATCAGCGATCACGGCATCAAGGCTGCCGGTCTACTGGATCGCCCGGGCTTCGCGTTCCTGAAAGCGGCGCGGGTCTTCCTGGACGTTCCCACCAACCCGACCGAGAGCGCGGTTGCTGCGGGTCTCGAACTGTACAGGCAAGGCGGCTGCGATGGCGTCGTGGCGATCGGCGGGGGCTCTCCGATCGATCTGGCCAAGGGCGTCGCGCTGCTCGCCACGCACGATGGTGAACTTGAGCGTTATGCAGCGATCCTGGGCGGGGTGGTACGCATCACGCGTGCGGTTGCGCCGCTCGTGGCCATTCCGACAACGGCGGGCACGGGGTCCGAAGTTGGGCGCGCGGCACTGATCACACTGGATGACGGACGGAAGCTCGGATTCATCAGCCCGTTCCTCATCCCCCGTAGGGCGGTCTGCGACCCAGCCCTGACAACGGGGCTACCCCCCACCCTGACGGCCTCAACAGGTCTTGACGCACTGTCGCATTGTATCGAGACGTACCTTTCCCCCCGCTATAATCCGCCTGCCGAGGCAATTGCCACCGACGGCTTCCAACGCATCTGGAAGGCTTTGCCTGTCGCCTACGCAGATGGCGCGAACGCGGAGGCGCGGACCGAACTCATGATGGGTGCCCTCGAAGGGGGCATGACGTTTCAGAAGGGGCTTGGAGCCGTCCATGCGCTTAGCCATGCATTGGGCGGTCTCAAGGAGGCGAAGCTTCATCATGGAACGCTCAACGCCATCCTGATGCCGACCGTCCTTCGGTGGAACGTGGAAGTTGAAGCAGTTGCCAAGAAGGTCAGCCATCTCGAAAGCCTGGCGGGACTTGAAGGAACAACCCTCGCAGACGCACTGGACGAGTTGAACAGTCGATTGGGCATTACACCCAGATTGTCCGAACTTGGGGTGCCCCGCCACGTCATCGATTGGGTGTGTGAGCGAGCCATTGCAGACCACAGTCACCCCACCAATCCACGTCCCCTGACCAAGGAAGACTACGCCGCGATCCTCGAGGCCGTTTTCTAAGCTGAGAACGCTCGCAGACAAGGATCGAGGAGTTGATTCCGTGAGACCTATTGTAATCGTGACGGGTGCGAGCCACGGCATCGGCGCCGCAACGGCCCGGCTGTTCGCCGCCGAAGGCTATGATGTTTGCATAAACTATCTCTCGGACACCGCCGCAGCGTCCGAAGTCGTCGAGGCCTGCAAGACCGCTGGCGCCCGTGCCATCGCCGTGCAGGGAGACGTGGGAAAGAGGGAGGATATCGAGGCTCTGTTCAGCGCCTGCGACGATGAACTTGGGCGAGTGACCTGCCTGGTCAACAATGCCGGGATCATTGGGAAAGCCGGCAGGATAGAGGAGTTGCAGCCAGCGGTGCTGGAGACCGCCTTCAGGATAAACGTCTTCGGCGTCATGTACTGTATCCAGGAGGCCGCGAGACGCATGTCCACCCGCAGGGGCGGCCAAGGCGGGACGATCGTGAACATGTCGTCGCTGGCCGCCTTCCTCGGCAGCCCCAACGAATATGTCCACTACGCCGCCACCAAAGGGGCAGTGGAATCCATCACCTTCGGCGCGGGCAAGGAGCTGGCACCCGAGGGCATCCGCGTCAATGCCATCCGTGTCGGGACCACCAACACGCGGATACACACGCAAGGCGGAAATCCCGAGCGCCCAGCCAGGATTGCCGCGGCAACGCCCATGGGGCGCATCGCGGAGCCCGAGGACATCGCGCGCGCTGCCCTGATGCTCGCGTCTCCCGGCTCCGGATTCATGACAGGCACCTTGATCACGGTCGCTGGGGGGCTCTGATGCTCTGCGGTCGGGAAATCTCACAGAAGAGTGCCGGGCTGACCCGGCACTCCTGCTGAGACCGGTTCGAGTCTCGTCCACGGACGTTCAGTCCAGCTCGATCGCCGCGCGACGCCAGTCAAGCACTCTGTAGGGCGCCTCGTCCGCGTTCGATACAAGCATCAATGCCTCGAACGATTCGCTGTAGCCCGACTGCAGGGTCGTCCTGAGATCGACGCGCCAACTCGGTGCCTGCGCCAGCGTGTTGAAGGTCACCCCCGCAAGCGATCGGTCGAGTTGCTCGCGCGACAAGCGGCCGGCGTGGAAATCCTTGATCGCCTTTCGCACCGATGGCGGCAGGCCAGGAATCTCGCCCAGCAGTGCATCATCGAGCGCTTGCAGGCGAACGCCTGCCAAGCCGGAGGAGACGGTGACATAGGGTTCGATGGCGATGGCCATGTCGGGCGTTATTCCCGGGAAGGCGGCGAGTTCGGAGACCGTCTGAAACAGCCTTATGTCGTCCCCAGCCCGCTGTGGAGCGGAACCGGCCGGCTGTCCGTTCAGCGGAGTCGGCCCGGCGCGGTGGCCGATGATCTTTGTCGCCAGATCGTCCGCGGTTCCGGGAGCGGCGCCTGCGGCTCGCAACGCGCCAACGATCAGCGGCCGCTCGGCGGTGTTGAGGTCGATCCGCAAGGCTTCATTTGTCGCAGAGACGGAAGCGACCCCGGTCGGCAGGGTGATCGTGGACGATATCTGATCGCTCAGCGTGCCCACACCGTCGGGCGGGCCCGCGCGGATCTCGGCCGCGGCCTGCGACAGCCCGGCTTCCGCCAGAATGCGCGCCGACGCCTTGTCTTCCGTGACGCGCACGCTGGCCACGACCCCGGTCATCTGCACGCGAAGGATGACGGCGAGGAACCCCAGGAAAATCATGATCCACAGGACGCTGACGAGGATTGCGCCCCGCCGGCTCGTTGCCGAATTCATGCCCACTGCCGCAAGACCCATTTCGTCCGGCCCGATGCTTCGCCGAAGATGACGCCACGATCCCAGCGACTTCAAGACTTTGCCCTCCCCGGCTCAATCAATGTGATCACCATGCGGCGGGCAGCCACGCCCAGACGATGACCAGCGCCGGCGCGAGGAACGTTCCGAACGGAACGCGCGCTGCGGCCCGGAGCGGGCGGCGCAAACGAACCGCGCGGATGACGCTGAAGATCAAAGCCGCGACCGAAGCAAGGACGATCTGGGCGCCGACGCCGGCCAATCCGACCAGAACGGCGGATACACCGATCAGCTTGATATCCCCGAAGCCGATGCCGTCGCGGCCGCGCAGCCTCCCGTAAGCTATGTCGAACATACACAGCAGGAGCATCAGCGCCCCCCCCGATCCGATGCGCCAGACCAGCCCGGCGAAATCGCCCGCCTCGAACCACCAGTCGGCGAGCCCGACGGCCAGGATGCCGACCGTGTAGCGGTCGGGAATGAGCAAAGACGCAAGATCGTGGACCGCGATTGCCGCTACCAGAAAGCATAGTGCAAGCGTCGACGCGACGAAGAATGCGGGGTTTCCGATGACAGCGGGCACGGTACCGACGGCGAGCGCGAATGCTACGGCGGCGGTAGACCGCCGCCGCGCCCTCAGAAGCTTCATTCGATTACCGTCTTGGCAGGCCGCCGCAGCGGCACGTTCCTAGATGGTTCGTTCATCAGCCGCAATTGCGACCGCATCTGCTCGGCCACATGCTGCGCATCCATGCTGTCGCGGATGACCTGCGGCCGGATGAGGATGATGAGTTCGGTGCGCGTCGCGGAATTCTGGTTGGACCGGAACGCCTCGCCTATCACCGGAAGGTCGCTGAGAACCGGCACGCCGTCGCGGCCGCGCTGCTGGCGTTCGGCGATCAGGCCGCCGAGCATCACGGTCTGGCCGCTGGCGACCGATACGGTCGAGCTGACCTTTCGTTGCGATATGGTCGGCGTCAGGGACTGGGCCTGGCTGCGCTGGACCGAGCTGATCTCCTGTTCGATGACGAGGCTGATCGTGCCGTTTCCGGTGATCCGGGGCAGAACCTTCAGGATCACGCCGGTATTTCGAAACTCGACGTTGTTGACGATCGGTGCTTCCGGATCGGTAATGGACTGCGCGGTGCGGGTGACGATCGGGATCTCATCACCGACCTGCAGCAAGGCGGGCTTGTTGTCGAGCACCACAACCGAGGGCGTGGAAAGCACCTTGACCTCGGTAACGCCGCGCAGCGCATCGATGACGACGCGCGGCTCGGTGTCCGAACCGAGGAGGAGGTTGAACCCCGGAGTGGTTCTGGACAGCACAGCCTTGCCTGCTTCCGTGAACAAGCCCACCGAGCCTTTGTTGTCGCCCAAACCAAGATCGTTGGAGTTCAGGAAGAACTGCACGCCGTAGCGCAACTCGTTGGTCAGGGTGACCTCGGCGATCGTCGCCTCGATGGCAACCTGCTCCTGCGGGCGGTCGAGCGCGACGAGGGCCTGTTCGATGAGCCGCTGCTGGTCGGGCCGCGCGAAGATGAGAATGGTGTTGTTTTCCGGGTTCGCGGTGATGCGCACGCCGCCTTGCGACCCGCCGCCGGCAGCGCTCAGAGAAGGCTGGTCGGTGTTTCCACCGGGGGTCGGCAGGCTATCCGCCATGCGCTGCTCCGGCGTCGCATTGGCCAACTGCGAGCCATCTTCGCTCTGATTCTGGCCGTCGGCCTGCGAGCCGGGCGGAAACTGCGAGGCCGGGTCGTCCGAGGCCGACGATGCCGAGGCGCCGTTGAACATCTCGTTGACCATCGATGCAAGGCGCCGTGCCTGCAAGTGCTGGACCTTGTATACCCGCAAATTGGAGGCAGCCGCGTCCATCCTGTCGAGCCGCTCGATCCAGCTTGCGGCACGCTGCAACTGGTTGCGCGTCTTCGCCACCACCAGAATCGCGTTGCTGCGCTCGATCAGCTGGACCCTGATCGTGTTGCGCCCGCGACCGCCCTCCCCGATGTCGAGCACGCGGGTCAGTTCGGGCATCATGGCGGCCGCGCTGGAATTGTTGACGGGGAAAATACCGACCGACTGGTCCGCCAGCCAATCCTGGTCGAATGAGCGCGCTGCTTCGATCGCCGCGGTCCGCTCCGCCGCCGTCCCCTGGAAAATCAGCGCGTTGCCGCTGGGATCCTCGCGCACCATGCCGGGACGGGCGACGAAGTTTTCGAGCAGCGGCAGGATCGTGCTGGCGGAAACGTTTTTCAGGGGAAACACCGTGACGGCGTAGCCGGGTTGGATGGTCGTGCCCCGATCGAGTTCGGCGGTTCCCATCGCTTCGGCCGCGGGCATCAGCCGAAGTCGGTCGCTTTCGCGCACCATGGCCACGCCGTTGCTGCGCAGCGCGGACTCGAACATGGTGAGGATTTCCGCGGCCGGCGTAGGCCTCGACGTCGTGATCGAAACCCTGCCCGCGACCCTGGGATCGATGGAATAGCTTATGCCAAGCACTTCGCCGAGAACGGTCCGCGCGGCAACCTTGATCTCGGCTTCCTCGAGATTGACCTCGAACTCTTCGCCGCTCAGCCGCTCGAGCGACTGGCGCTCGCCGGCAGTCAGCTGCTGTCCGTAGCCGTAATATACTTCACCCTGCCGGTTGTTCTGCGTGCGGCCGAAGCCGAGCTTCGACAGAAAACCGCCGCCGGAAGATTTGCGCGCACTCAAATCAGCGTTCGTGACCTTGTCCAGCGGATCCGGCCGCGCGGCAACGTCTTCAAGATAATCACCAGCGGAGGTACACGCGGCTAATACTATCATGGCGCAGGCCGCCGAGCTTCTGCGAACCCACACGGCATAGGCATTTGGAGCACCGCCCTGCCGACCTACCCTCACCTACACACTCCACCCGGGCTTACATCCGGCACCCTATGCCCGGAAAAGCACCGTCCTATTAAGCGCCTGACAACCATAAAGCACTGCTTCCCACACCATACACGGCATCGACATAGGTAAGCTGCAACTACCCAAATAGCTCGAACTTGTGCGCCGGTTCGACATCGACCGGCGCCAGCGGCTGCAATTCCTCCCGCGTCAGGGCCCCCGCTGTCCTCGTCGGGACCCTGTGTCGCATGGGCGGAAAAGCCGTCGTCGAATGTTCAGCCTAATTCCTCCACGGTTCGAGCCTCAATGGAGCCAGTTCGCTGGCACGGTCACCAATGCCGGGAACAGAACCAGCAGCACAATGAGGATCATCTGGACCACAAGGTAAGGCATGGCACCCTTCGTAGCTGACTCCAATGAAACTCCGCTGATTCCAGACACTGTGTTGAGGACCGTTCCAACAGGAGGCGTGATCAGGCCGACCGCGTTGACCATCATGAAGATGACCCCGAAATAGACCGGGTCGATCCCGGCCGCATTGACGATCGGTATGAGGATGGGCACCAGGATGGTGATGCAGGGGGCGAAATCAAGCGCCGTGCCGACGATGAAGACCGCTATGACGATCATACCCATCAGCAGGATCGGCGAGTCGATGAACGGATCGAGGAGCATGACGAGCTGGGCGGGCAGATTGGAGATCGTCAGCATGAAGCCGGTGATCATGGAGGCCGCCACCAGCAGCATGATCACTGCCGTCAAGCGACCGGCGGCCAGCAGCGCGTCATAGAGCAGCCGCGGTGTCAGCTCGCGATAAACAAACAGCCCCACGAACAGTGCGTAGAAGGTGGCAACGACGCCGGCCTCGGTGGGGGTGAAGAGACCGAACCGCAGTCCGGCCAGGATGATCACCGGCATTATCAACGCCCAGCCGGCGGTCATGATGGTTTTCGGGATATCCCGGCGCGGCAGTTTGAGCCGGACCGACGCCGTTTCCTTTTTGGAAAGGAAAAACCAGGCGATCATGAGGCTCACCCCCATCATGAGCCCTGGCACGATTCCGGCGAAGAACAGGCCGATGATGGAAATGTTTGCGGTAACGCCCAGGATGATGAACCCGACAGACGGCGGGACCACGGGGGCAATAATGCCTGTCGCCGCCATCAATCCCGACGCGCGGCCCATGTGATAGCCCGCCTGCCGCATGAGGGGGACCAGCATGACGGCAAGCGTCGCCGTATCCGCGATTGCGGAGCCGGAGACGCTGGCGAGCACCAGGCCCGTGCCGATGACCACGTAGCCGAGGCCACCACGTATGTGGCCGACGAGCGCCAGGGCCACGTTTACGATGCGGCGGGAGAGGCCGCCTGCGTTCATGAGCTCGCCGGCGATGAGAAAGAACGGGATCGCCATCAGCGGATAGCTGTCGGCGCCATTGACCAGTCGTTGCGCCAGAATCTGCGCATCCACATTTCCCATCAGGAGCATCATCGCAACCCCCGACAGCATCAGGGCGAAGGCAATGGGAATCCCGATGCCCATCGCACCAAGGAGAGAACCGATAAATACCAAACCGCTCACGGTGCTTTCTCCGAAGTAAGCGCGGGGGACACGACCGGTAGTGGCTCAACATGCTCCACTCCCGACCAGGGGGCGGGCAGGATGCCGCGCAGCGAGCGCCACAGATCAAGAAGGAGAACCAGAGCCATCAGGATGGCAGCGGCGAACCCCGCGGCGTAGATGGCGCCGACGGGAATGCCCGACAGTGCCTGGACGTTGCTCCATTCGATCAGGGTGAGTGACCAGCTGCCCTTTCCCATGAGCCAGCAGCACCAAAGCATCAGGCCGTATGAAACAAGAAAGCAGGCGAAGCGCGCCCTTCGAGGCAACCGGACGACCAACGATTCGACGCCGAGATGCGCACCCTTGGCCAGGGCCACCACGGACCCCATGAAGATGACCCAGACGAGGACCACACGGGAGACTTCAACGGCAAACGGAATGCCTGAGCTGAAGCCGTACCGCAGCACGACATTTGCAAAGATTAGGAGGCTGATGACGGCCATGCCGACGACGACGAAGATGTCGAAAGCCTTGAAAAGCCACTGTAACGGTGTGGACATGACTGCTCCCAAAAAGGCTGTGCGCGCAGGCGACGACCCTCTCCGCACTCTGACGAGGATCCGGAGACCGCGAGCGTGACGCTTCCAGCATGCTGGCCGGGCATAAACGCCCAATCGCGTGATGAAGGCCTGTTCTGCCCATCCGGTCAAACAGCGCGCAAGGCGTAAAGACGACGATCCCTCTAACCAATATGATAGGAGGTCTCAGGCGATGCTTCCTGTGTCAGACACCTTCCACCACGGCGAGATGTGCCTTGGCATGCTTCTCGCGGGCTTTGATCGCCGTCTGATACTCGGGCGAGTTGTAGCAGGCGAGGGCGGTCTCGTAGTCCTTGAACTCGATGACTGCCAGGCGGTTTGCGTCAGGGCCTTCCATAACCTGGCTCGTTCCGGCGCGAACGACAAAGCTCGCCCCGTATTTGTCGAACGCTGCCTTGTTCAAGGCAATGTATTCCTTGTAGCCCTCCTGGTCTGCAATATCGACCATTGCGACCCAGTATCCCTTTTTGGTCATTTTCTTCCTCTCCCAACAGAATTTCGCGCGCTTTCGCGGAAAGTACGGACGCCCCGTACGTTCACATTCGGTGCACTGAGTTTGCCGTTGATCCTCCTCGATCACACGGGTAGAACCGAGATCGCGAACGCTGACTACAATATGGACAGCTTGTCCAAGGTCGTGTAGTACCACCATGTTTCGTTGTCAAGCTTGCAAGGAGATGCGCCATGAGCCGGAGTGACCTCCAGGAGGAAGCTGATGAAAGAGCCCCTGCGCACGTGCAGGGAGCGGCCTCGTTCTCAAAGTTCATGACGGTGCTGCAGATCATCGCGGATGCCCCCGGAACACTGGACATTGCCCAACTGACAAAGCGCGCGCCATTTCCCCGAGGTACGGTCTACCGCCTCGTTTCGGCGCTCATCGCGGAGGGGCTCGTCACGCAGTCAGGAGAGGGAGGAACGTTCCGCCTGGGGCCACGCCTCCTCCAGTTCGCTGCCAAAACCTGGGAGGATTCCGACCTGCGTGCGATCGCAAGGGATTTTCTCGTATCGCTCCGCGATGCAATAGATGAGGCCGTGCACCTTGCGGTGCCTAGCAACAACCGGATGGTCTATATCGACAAGCTGGTGGGCTCCAGCAGGGTTCAGATGAAGACCAGCATAGGGGGCCAGGTGGAACTTCACTCCACGTCCGTGGGCAAGGCGTGGCTGTCGGGCTTGCCGGAGAAGCGGCTGCTGGAAGTCATCCAGAGCCTGGAACTGAGACGCCATACAGCCAAGACGTTCACGACACCCGAGGCGCTTCTCGATGAATTGAAGCGGACGCGCGAGCAAGGGTTCGCGTTCGATGACGAGGAGAACGAGCCGGACATCCGTTGTATCGGCAGCCCGATCTTCAATCGTTCGCGGGAACCGGTTGGAGCGGTAAGCATCAGCATGCCCGTGTATCGGCACGACGCGCGGCGCCACGAGCTCTGCGCAAGGCTGGTGCGCCAAACGGCGAAACAGATCAGCGCCGAATTGTCCAGGATGGTGTAGCGCCAGGCGCGCCACCGCGCGTATCGCGGATTGGGAGGCCAACGTGCCAGCAGTCATTCGCAAAGTGCGAGAGGAAAAGCCAGACGCTTGCCTCAAAGTCGTCGCTTCGATCCTGCCGCGAGACCTGCCGCACCAGATCGACAAGCCGCAACCCGTCATGGATGCCTTCGCCCATCGCTACAACCATCACAGACCACACGATGCACTCAGCGGACTAACCCTGTCCCACTATCCCAAAACCTCCAGCGGCGTGCCGCCAAAGCCGTCTCATATGTCTTCGGCCAGGACATCGGATTGTGCTTTGCCTTCCTGTAGGATGACGCCAGGCGAACTCACGGTGCCGGAATGGCTACGACGATCTCAGGCGATAGCCTGGGTGACATTGTTTGGCGTGCTTTTCCATATGGCATTTGCTTTCGGACACATCGATGGCCCAACGCATAGAAACGGCTTGCTTTTATCCAGTTTCGAGCGGCTGCTCGCAGGATCCGGAGAAGAGCCCGCGTCGGGGCACCACGACGACAAGTCCCAGGGCCATTGTGACATATGCATCATCGGCTCCATGGGAGCCGCACTGCCGGCGCTTCCGGCGGTTCATGTCCCTTCCGAGTTCACCTTCTACACGATCGACTGGGTCGCGGCTGCGGCGCGCCCGGACACCATAGAACTCTCTTCACACTACGACATCCGCGGCCCTCCGCGAGCTTGAATGGATCGCTGAACTGCCGCTTCTCGCGGTCGCGCCACGCGCCGACACTTGTCGGTGGCGGCTCATGATCTTTTCGATTTGGAGGCATGAATATGAGATTGCATCACTACGCCGGGACGTTAGCCGCAGCAGGCATGTTCATGGTCGTTTCGGCCGCGCACGGGGAGGAGGAACATCGACAGCTCGGTTCGCACGTCCACGGGCACGGGACATTGGCAATCGCCATCGAGGGCAACAATGTTCAGATGGAGTTGGTGGCCCCTGGCATGGATATCGTCGGCTTCGAGCACGAAACTGAAACCGCCAGGCAGAAGAAAGCCGTCGAGGCCGCGCTCGCCGACCTGAAGGAGCCGTTGAAGCTGTTCGTGTTGCCCCAGGCAACAGGTTGCACCGTCACCTCCACCGACGTCAAACTGGTCGCGGAAGAGCACGAGGACCATCAGGCTGCGCAGGATGCAGACAAGACCGCGGAAACCGACGAGCACGAGGATGGTCACTCGGAGTTCCGGGCAACCTATGCTCTCGCCTGCGCAGACGCGTCCCTGCTCAGGCTCATCCACTTCGCCTTCTTCGAACGCTTTCGCGATTCCGAGGAACTCGGAGTGACAATCATCGATGCCAATGGGGAGACCACCGCCGAGGTGTCCCGTCAGGCACCCTCTCTTGAAAACTGAGAAGAACGCTGAAGCAGCATCAGACGCCGCGCGCTTGCGAGGCGTCGAATTCAGGTGGAACGCGCGCGACGCTTTCAGCCTCTCGGTCGGCAAGTTCGAGGTTCCCCGCGGCGAGCGTCTCCTGCTGCTCGGCGCTTCCGGCAGCGGAAAGTCGACGTTGCTCAGCCTGCTGACCGGCACCGCGCCGGCCCAAGCCGGAAGCGTGGAGGTCCTCGGGCAGCGGCTCGGTGAACTGGGCAGCAGCGGGCTCGACCGGTTTCGGGCGGAACATTTCGGCATCATCTTCCAGATGTTCAATCTCCTTCCCTACGGCACCGTCATCGACAACGTGCTGTTGCCGCTCAGCTTCGCACCGGGCCGTCGCGCGCGTGCAGTCGGCTCGGGCGGCATGGCGAGCGAAGCCCGGCGCCTCCTGTCGGCGCTGGGGCTTCCGGCGGATATCGGGCAGCAAACGGCGGCCACGTTGAGCGTCGGTCAGCAGCAACGCGTCGCGACGGCGCGGGCGCTCATCGGCTCACCCGAGATCGTTGTCGCCGACGAGCCGACATCGGCTCTCGACAACGATCGGCAGCAGGATTTTCTCGACCTCCTGTTCGGTCAGGTCGACGCCACGAAGGCGACCCTGATCATGGTCAGTCATGACCGACGCCTGGCACGGCATTTCATGAGGGTGGTCGAGCTCGCCGACATCCTGGCAACGTCGCAGCGCGAAGGCGCCGAGAGATGATCGTTGCGCGCCTGGCCCTGCAGTCTCTGCGCAACCGCTGGATCACGGTGCTGCTGACGATTCTCGCCATATCCGTCAGCGTCATGCTGCTGCTCGGTGTTGAAAAGGTGCGCAGCGGGGCGAGAGAGAGCTTTGCAGGGACGGTGTCGGGCGTGGATGTGGTCATCGGTGCCAGGTCGGGCGGAATGCAGCTTCTTCTCTACTCGGTGTTCCGCATCGGCAACGCCACCAACAACGTCACGTGGCGCACCTACCAGGACATCGTCTCGCGCTCGGAGGTGGCCTGGTCAATTCCGCTGTCGCTTGGCGACAGTCACCGTGGCTTTCGTGTCATCGGGACCACGCCGGATTATTTCGAGCACCTTCGGTATCGCGGCGGCCGGACCCTGACGTTTGCTGAGGGCACCCCCTTCAATGACCTGTTCGATGTCGTCCTCGGCTCGGAGGTTGCGACCCGGCTTGGCTATGATATCGGCGACAAGATCACCGTGGCGCACGGCATGGGCTCCCTCGGGTCGCAGCACGACGATCTTCCGTTTCGCGTCTCCGGTATTTTAGCACAGACCGGCACGCCGGTGGACAAATCCCTCCATGTGAGCCTCAAGGCCGTCGAGGCCATTCATGTCGACTGGCGGTCCGGTTCACGGATCCCGGGAGTGGTGACGTCGGCCGACGGTCTGCGGCAGATGGCGCTTCCTCCGAAGGCGATAACCGCGGCCATCATCGGCTTGAAGTCGCGCCTGCAAGTCATCGGATTCCAGCGCGCTGTGAACGAGTACAGGGCCGAGCCTCTTTCGGCTGTGCTGCCGGGTGTCGCCTTGCAGGAGATGTGGGGACTGGTCGCCACCGCCGAGACCGCATTGTTTGGCGTCTCCGCGATGGTTGTGGTGACTTCGATGCTCGGTCTGTCAGCGATGATCGTGTCGACGCTTAACGAACGACGCCGTGAGATCGCGATACTGCGCTCGCTGGGGGCGAGACCCCGCACGGTTGCAGGTCTTCTTGTCGGAGAGGCGACACTCCTGACCGTGGCGGGAATCGCGATCGGTACGGCCGCGCTCTATGCGGTCCTGATGGCAGCCCGCCCGCTTGTCGACAGACAGTTCGGCATCGACATCGGCGTTCAGCCTCCATCCACGACCGATGTTCTGTTGCTGTTGGCAATATTGATCGGCGGAATGGCGGCCGGTTTCCTGCCTGCCTATCGCGCTTACAGGATGTCCCTCGCAAACGGCGTGATGGTGAGAACATGATGACTTCCAGATTCATCTTCGGCAACGCGAGATCGATGCTCCGTGGCATAGCTCTCATTCTGGCTGTCCTAGGCCTTGGCTGCGGCGCGGCATTCAGCGAGCGCGCCACCCAGCTGAAATGGGAGATGCTGGTCCCGCCGGCAGAGCCGCTGGCAAACTTCCCGGAAGAACTTCCTTTTGAGCAGCAGGAGGCGTTGAGAAACGTCCTCTACTGGAAAGGCCACCCTTCGGGCGAGGTGAGCGAAGAGTTTACCCTTCAGCGCGACGAAGCCAAAAAAAGGGTCGACGCCGACAGGGAGAAACTAGCAACGCAAGGCGTCGATCTTGATACGCTTTACGAACGATACGTGACTTGGGCTGCAGAGATCGAGCGGCGTGGAACGCTTACCGAGAAGACGTATGACGGCAAGCGGGTGGCGATCGCCGGCTATCTGCTGCCCCTGGATTTTGATCCAGCCGGTACGACCGAGTTCCTGCTTGTCCCCTATTTCGGTGCATGCATCCACGAGCCGCCGCCGCCGCCGAACCAGGTGATATACTTGAAATCCTCCACTCCATTCGCGGCTACGAGTCTGTTCGAAGGCGTCATGATAACTGGCACGATGCGCGTGCAGTCTGAAAAGAAAGACCTCTCCTTCGTAGATGGTTCAAGCGAGGTTGCCTCGGGCTATCTTTTGGAGGGCGAAAGCATCGAGCCCTATCGAGGTGATGAAGGCGGGTAATAGTGGCCAAGTCCTGAGCGGAGATTCCAACTGCCAGTCGCGGGTCAGAGGCAAGCGCGGACGTGGATGGATGCCCTCAGCGAAACCCGGTGACCCTGAGCACCTCCGCCGGCGAGGTGAGACCTTGCCCTGCCTTCCTGGCACCGTCATGCGCCATCGTGCTCATGCCTCGCTCCAGCGCGAGCGCTTCGATCCTGGAGTGGTCGGCCCCCTGTGAAGCGAGTTCCGTGATCGCCTCGTCGAGGACAAGGATCTCGAACACGGCGATGCGGCCTCGGTAACCCGCACCGTTGCAACGGCCGCAGCCCACCGCGTTGAACACTTTCTGGCCTGGCGAGAACCCGACGGCCTGGTAGCGCGTGTCGGAGGAGAAAGTCTCGGTCGAAAGAATTCCTTCCTGCTTGCAGTGATCGCACAGCCGCCGCAGCAGGCGCTGGGAGATGATGCCGCGTACGGCGCCGACCAGCAGATAGGTCTCGACACCCAGGTCGCGCATACGCGTGAAGGCCGCTGCCGCGGTGTTCGCGTGGACTGTGGTGAGTACGAGGTGTCCGGTGAGCGCTGCCTGGACGGCGGCCCGTGCCGTCTCGCCATCGCGTATCTCGCCGACCAGAATCACGTCGGGATCCTGACGCACGAACGTCCGGATCGCGGACGAGAAGGTGATGCCGATCGCCGAGTTGATCTGCGACTGCACGATGCCGGGTATCTGGTACTCGACGGGATCCTCGATGGTCACGATCTTGCGGCCCGGATCGTTGAGCTTTGAGAGCGCGGCGGCGAGCGTCGTCGTCTTGCCGCTGCCGGTCGGGCCGGCTACGGCGATCATTCCATGGGTGTGCTCAAGTAGACGGTTCAGCGTCTGCCGTTCTTCCTCGTCCAGGCCCACGCCCGCGAAATCCAGCAGGACGCTGTCGCGGTGCAGGATGCGCATGACGACGGTCTCGCCATGGATGGATGAGAGGGTGGCGACGCGCAGTTCGACTTCGCGGTCGCCGATGGGAAGGCGCATCGCACCATCCTGAGGCTTGCGGCGCTCGGTGATGTCGAGGCCGGCGAGAACCTTGATGCGCGAGACGATCGCATCGCCCATTTCATGCGGCGGCGAAGGCATGATCCGCAAGACGCCGTCGATGCGGAAACGCATCACGAGCCGTCCGCGCATCGGTTCGAGGTGGATGTCGGTTGCCCTCAGGTCGAGCGCACGCCTGAAGATATCATCGACGGCAACCACGACCGGCGCTCCGCTCGCGAGATCCCGGAGGCTTGTGATAGCCGCTTCGGAGGTTGCTCCTTGGCCCGTGACGTGAGCAACATCCTGGTTACCTGAAATGCGCTCCAGACAGGATTCAAGATCGGGTGCGGGAACCACATAGACTTCGGCGTCACCGTCGAGGACGGATCGCAGCGCTTCTATCGGGTCTGCGTCTCCGGGGTGGAGGACGCCGATGACGGCACGTCCGTCCGGCGCCGTGAGCGGCGCGATCCAGTTCTCGACGAGAAATCGGCTCGAGAGGTTCTGCGCGACGGGCGTGTAGTCTGCGAGCTGCTGCCGGTCGAGAAGCCGCACGCCATAATAGGACGACAGGAAGCTTGCGAGGGCATCGGCGTCGACGATCTGCGCTTCGATCAGCCGATGTAGGTCGGAGGCTCGCGAGGCCGTGCTCTCACCGAAAAGGCCCCGCGTAGCCTCGCGGCTCGCCAGTCCGGCATCGGCCATGGACGACAAGAGTGAGTGTAAGTCTGTAAGCTTTGGGTTCATTGAACGTACCTGTCGCACTTGACCCTTGAGCACAATGGACGCCGCCTTGCGCATGCCGAATCCGGCTGTCGGCTTAGTCCACAGAGCGGTCTGCCTGACGTACAATTCCGGATTCGGCGGTTCCCCGGAAAGCTGCGCCAGACCAGAAGGCGGTGCGGTATAGGTGTCAAGAGCCCATGCCCTTCTACTCCCACCAGATGGCGAACCGGGTGCCACACGAGGTAGCGATTGAGAATCTTTCGCTACACCCACATATCGCCGCCAATGTTGCGGAACCCCTACTCGACCACGGCAAGCGTAACGCCCGCCAGCAGCTGGTGGGAAATCGTCATGACCGTGCGACCGTGACGATCGTAGCCGAGGGCCGCTTCGGCCGAGGAAGGATATCTTAGCCGCAAAGGCAGACTGCGCCGCGTTGGAATGAGCAGGCTTGGAGTGGCGGAGCCCTTCCCGCTTCATCGCCTTGTTGGGCGTATCAATCTCAGTGATCCATCGCCTTGACGATTTCCTCGGTCATCTTCTTGGCGTCGCCGAGCAGCATCATGGTGCCGTCCTTGTAGAACAGCGTGTTGTCGATGCCGGCGTAGCCCGAGCCGAGCGAGCGCTTGAC